>NZ_CP073588.1:4520000-4782877 GCF_021560015.1 Shewanella vesiculosa
ACGTACAAGCAGTGGGAGCGGTTCTTGAGACCGTGACTGCGTACCTTTTGTATAATGGGTCAGCGACTTACATTTTGTAGCGAGGTTAAGCGAATAGCGGAGCCGTAGGGAAACCGAGTGTTAACTGCGCGTTTAGTTGCAAGGTGTAGACCCGAAACCGAGTGATCTAGCCATGGGCAGGTTGAAGGTTGAGTAACATCAACTGGAGGACCGAACCGACTTATGTTGAAAAATGAGCGGATGACTTGTGGCTGGGGGTGAAAGGCCAATCAAACTCGGAGATATCTGGTTCTCCTCGAAAGCTATTTAGGTAGCGCCTCGAGCGAATACCATTGGGGGTAGAGCACTGTTAAGGCTAGGGGGTCATCCCGACTTACCAACCCTTTGCAAACTCCGAATACCAATGAGTACTACTCGGGAGACAGACAGCGGGTGCTAACGTCCGTTGTCAAAAGGGAAACAACCCAGACCGTCAGCTAAGGTCCCAAAGTGTATGTTAAGTGGGAAACGATGTGGGAAGGCTTAGACAGCTAGGATGTTGGCTTAGAAGCAGCCATCATTTAAAGAAAGCGTAATAGCTCACTAGTCGAGTCGGCCTGCGCGGAAGATTTAACGGGGCTAAACATACCACCGAAGCTACGGGTGCATTTCATTAGAAGTGCGCGGTAGAGGAGCGTTCTGTAAGCGGTTGAAGGTGAAGGGTAACCCACACTGGACGTATCAGAAGTGCGAATGCTGACATGAGTAACGATAAAGGGAGTGAAAAACTCCCTCGCGCCGGAAGACCAAGGGTTCCTGTCCAACGTTAATCGGGGCAGGGTGAGTCGACCCCTAAGGTGAGGCCGAAAGGCGTAATCGATGGGAAACAGATTAATATTTCTGTACTTCCGCTAACTGCGATGGAGAGACGGAGAAGGCTAGGCTAGCGCGGCGTTGGTAGTCCGCGTTTAAGGTGGTAGGTTGATTTCTTAGGCAAATCCGGGAAATCGTACTTTAATGTACAGGCTGAGAGCTGATGACGAGTCACTAAGGTGATGAAGTAGTTGATGCCATGCTTCCAGGAAAATCTTCTAAGCTTCAGGTTAGCGGGAATCGTACCCCAAACCGACACAGGTGGTCGGGTAGAGAATACCAAGGCGCTTGAGAGAACTCGGCTGAAGGAACTAGGCAAAATGGTACCGTAACTTCGGGAGAAGGTACGCTCCTGTTGGTGATGAGACTTGCTCTCTAAGCTGACGGGAGTCGCAGATACCAGGTGGCTGCAACTGTTTATCAAAAACACAGCACTGTGCAAAATCGCAAGATGACGTATACGGTGTGACGCCTGCCCGGTGCCGGAAGGTTAATTGATTGGGTTATCTTCGGAGAAGCTCATGATCGAAGCCCCGGTAAACGGCGGCCGTAACTATAACGGTCCTAAGGTAGCGAAATTCCTTGTCGGGTAAGTTCCGACCTGCACGAATGGCGTAATGATGGCCACGCTGTCTCCAGCCGAGACTCAGTGAAGTTGAAATTGCGGTGAAGATGCCGTATACCCGCGGCTAGACGGAAAGACCCCGTGAACCTTTACTATAGCTTGGCACTGAACATTGAACCTACATGTGTAGGATAGGTGGGAGACTTTGAAGCTTGGACGCTAGTCTGAGTGGAGTCAATCTTGAAATACCACCCTTGTAGTTTTGATGTTCTAACTCTGGCCCCTTATCGGGGTTGAGGACAGTGCCTGGTGGGTAGTTTGACTGGGGCGGTCTCCTCCCAAAGAGTAACGGAGGAGCACGAAGGTTGGCTAAGTACGGTCGGACATCGTACGGTTAGTGCAATGGCATAAGCCAGCTTAACTGCGAGACATACACGTCGAGCAGGTACGAAAGTAGGTCATAGTGATCCGGTGGTTCTGAATGGAAGGGCCATCGCTCAACGGATAAAAGGTACTCCGGGGATAACAGGCTGATACCGCCCAAGAGTTCATATCGACGGCGGTGTTTGGCACCTCGATGTCGGCTCATCACATCCTGGGGCTGAAGTCGGTCCCAAGGGTATGGCTGTTCGCCATTTAAAGTGGTACGCGAGCTGGGTTCAGAACGTCGTGAGACAGTTCGGTCCCTATCTGCCGTGGGCGTTGGATGATTGAGGGGAGCTGCTCCTAGTACGAGAGGACCGGAGTGGACGAACCGCTTGTGTTTGGGTTGTCATGCCAATGGCATTGCCCAGTAGCTACGTTCGGAATCGATAACCGCTGAAAGCATCTAAGCGGGAAGCGAGCCCCAAGATGAGTCATCCCTAGAGCTTTAAGCTCTCTAAAGGGCCGTAGGAGACTACTACGTTGATAGGCAAGGTGTGTAAGCGTTGTGAGGCGTTGAGCTAACTTGTACTAATGACCCGTGAGGCTTAACCATACAACCCAGATGGGTTTTACTGATACGACTTAGTATTAGAATAAAGCGCTTAAGCAGTGCGAGAGACTCAATAAAGCAATCAGCTTTCCGAATTATTATTTAATGCAATATACTGCGTTAGATAAACAAAATTTGTCTGGAAACCATAGAGCTGTGGCACCACCTGATCCCATTCCGAACTCAGAAGTGAAACACAGTATCGCCGATGGTAGTGTGGGGTCTCCCCATGCGAGAGTAGGTCATTTCCAGGCGCCAAATAAAACAGCAAGGCCACTCTAACCGAGTGGCCTTTTTGTTTTGTGCCTTAAACCTAAGCAATTAGTCAGTGTAGCTAGTATGCCCATGCAAGAGTAGGTCATTTTCAGGCACCTAATTGACTTGAAAGAGTCGTGAAACAGCCCGCTATTATGTAGCGGGCTTTTTTACGTCTGTAATTTGTGCCTGAAAGCCGTTATTGGGCCTAAGCCATTAACCCGTGTGGATGATATGCCCATGCGAGAGTCGGTCATTTTCGGGCGCTTAATTGACTTGAAAGAGTCGTTAAACAGCCCGCTATTATGTAGCGGTTTTTTTACGTCTGTAATTTGAGATTTAAAACCGTTCATGGGCCTAAACCATTGACCAGTGTGGATGATATGCCCATGTGAGAGTGGGTTATTTCCAGGCGCCAAATAAAACAGCAAGGCCACCTTAATCGGGTGGCCTTTTTGTTTTGTGTCTTAAACCTAAGCAATTAGTCAGTGTGGATGATATGCCCATGTCAGAGTGGGTCATTTTCAGGCACCTAATTGACTTAAAATAGTCGTGAAATGGTCGGCTATTACATAGATAGTTCTTCATTTTGTAGTTAATCGAGATTTTGGTTTATAGGGTATTAATGTGCGTAACACAGTAAAAAATAACTATGATCGATATACCCTTGAGAGAGTGGGTCATTTCTAGGCGACTTAATAACTTAAATGAGTGTGAGACAGATCGCCATTATATCGCTAATGTTTTTGCGTCTATTATTTGATATGTTAAAAAGTGCGAGATCAGCATTAGGTCGATATGTTCCTCATTAATTGATTCATGTATCAATAGAAACAATTACTGTTGTTGTTTATGCAGATGTAATACGACTTAATATGCTTTTGACTTGATATTTAATCGATAATACATAGATAATGTCACTCTAATTTGCTCATCTAAGTGCCTCAATGACGTCTCAATCTCATCCAGTAAAACAATGGCAACACCATCATCAATTCAGTCATCAGAACTCTGATGGTGAGCGGAATACCCTTTACGTACTTATTTTAACCATTATTACTATGTTAGCTGAGATTATTGCCGGCTCCATTTATGGTTCAATGGCATTATTGGCTGATGGTTGGCATATGGGTACACATGCTGCAGCATTTATGATTACTTTATTTGCCTATCGATATTCCCGCAAAAATGCTGATAACCCCCAGTTTTCTTTCGGTACCGGTAAAGTTAGTGTTCTGGGGGGCTTCACCAGTGCCATCGCTTTAGGTATGGTTGCATTGATAATGTTAGTTGAGTCATTAGTCAGAATTATCAATCCAGAACAAATCTATTTTAACCAAGCTATCTTTGTTGCTTTTATCGGTCTCACAGTCAATATTGTTAGTGTATTTTTATTGAAAGATCATCATAGTCATGATCATCATCACGCTGAGCATGAGCATGAGCATGAGCATGAGCATGAGCATGAGCATGAGCATGAGCATGAGCATGAGCATGAGCATGAGCCAGTACATCATCATGATCATAATTTAAGAGCTGCTTATTTCCATGTGCTTGCAGATGCCTTAACGTCTGTTTTAGCCATTGTGGCGTTAGTCTTTGGTAAATATATGGGACTGACATTCCTCGATCCTGTTATGGGTATAGTTGGCGCAGTGATTATTACACGTTGGGCATGGGGGTTAATGAAGCAAACGAGTCCAATCTTGCTTGATAATTCAATCGGGTTGGACAAGAAGTCGCGAATAAAACACTTCCTCGAGCATGATGGCGTTATTGTTACTGATCTTCATATTTGGAAGGTAAGCGCTGAACATTATGCTGCGATTGTCTCGTTACTAGTCCATAGTGACATTGATGCTGTGCAATTAAAGCAACAACTTGAAAGTAAGTTTTCACAACTTAGCCATATCACAATCGAAATTAGTCAATGTCCACTGGCATCCTGTAAAAGCATAAGCTACTCATAAATGCCTTTGAACGGCTCACTTGTGTGAAAAAACTGCAATTGAGCACTTTATTTGAAAAAGTACTTTACCTTTGGAAGGGGGTTTAGCATAATGCCCCTCGTCAACAGGGGTGTAGTTCCAATTGGTAGAACAGCGGTCTCCAAAACCGATGGTTGCGGGTTCGAGTCCTGCCACCCCTGCCAAATTTAGAAGGCCTAGCAGAAATGCTAGGCCTTTGTCTTTTCGGTTGTTAATTTTTTCTGGCAAATCCGCACTCTGATTTCAGTCTGAAATCGATGCGATCGAATCCCTGCGTGACCAAAACTGTGATGCTATTATTCTCCACAGCGAATATTCGGATGAGTCGACTTTAATAGGCCTTACTGAACAAATCCCCGGGCTTGTGATCATCAACCGTTTTATCCCTAAAATTGCCGATCGCTGCGTTTGGCTCGACAATGTAACCAGTGCCCAAGAGGCGACTAACTACTTACTCGACCGCGGCCATCAAGATTTTGCGGTGATCACCAGTATTTACCAAAACCGCGATCCTGCGTCACGCATATTAGGGGTACGCCAAGCTCTGCTGTTGCGGGATATGAAGTTGCCCTTGGATGCCATTGAAGAGTCTACCGCGAATATGGAAGGTGGCGAAGCCGCTGTACAAGCCTTACTCGCAAGAGGCACACCATTCACGGCCATCTTAGCTTATAATGACTTAATGGCGATTGGCGCGATTCATGCGTTATTTGCGGCGGGAATTCGGGTGCCTGAAGATGTCTCTGTGATTGGTTTTGATGACTTATCGATTGCCCGTGCTTGCCGTCCTAGATTGACGACCATGCATTACCCGATTGAGGAAATGGCCAATTATGCTACAGATTTAGCGATTAAGTTAGCGTCAAATGCTACGCCTGAGTCCCGTAATACTCACCTTTTTTTGTCCAACTTAGTCGAGCGAGACTCAGTTGCAGCCTTAGTTTAAACACGTCCTCGCTATCTTGTTGATGGTGGAGTCAGGCTCGAATCCTCGTTCACAAGGTGGAACGACCTGACTCTATGATGTTCGTGATGAGGTACTTAGAGTGATTTTCCTCCAACAAACCCCTTCAACAAACTGTCAAATCCCGCTTGTAACATTTAAGCTGCGACTTAGGTAAATTGGTTTGCAACTTTAGTTGTGTTTAACATACAATCGCCAGCCAAATGAGTTGAGGAAGTATGGTTTGAATAGTGTGATGCAAACAAGACGCACCCTAGCAATATGGCTTGCCGCCATGTTGGTGCTTTTGTCTGTGGCCATTGCTGTTCACAGTATTGCCCATGCCAATGAAGATCCTAAGTCTCATTGTTCGCTGTGCTTACATCAGCATCAGTTGCAACATGCGATAACCAGTACGCCCTTTCATTTTCAATTGGCTCAGCAGAGTTATATCTCGGTTGAGTTCCAAGCCATTTCCTTTAAACGACCTTTTAGTCGTTTCTTCAATAGTCGTGCTCCGCCCATAACAGCATAAGTTACTTTTTATTAGATATATCTTAATTAACTTTGAGCGTCTTGGCTTAGCTAAGACGTCGATGCTGTTTATTTTCGGAGTGAAAATGACCTCTTTTTATATTCCCAAGCGCGCTGCGCTGTTGCTGGGCGCCTTGTTTGTGCTCAATCCTATTTCAATGCTGCTGGCCGCAGAAGACCGTCAAGTGAGTGACACTGCTCAAGATACAGCTCTTGGCACTGAGATTGAGCGTTTAAGTATCCACTATCGCCAAGCCTATCGTGGCAATGTTTCTGCAACTGAACTTCCGCAAGCGATAAGTGTGTTAGACGAGCAATTGATGAAAGATGCGGGACTGACAAGGTTTCAAGATGTGCTGGATTATTCCGCCAGTGTGGCGCGGCAAAACAATGGTGGCGGTTTGTGGGATAGCTTTTCCCTGCGCGGCTTTCCGGGTAATGAAAACATGCCATCGGGCTATTTAATTAATGGCTTTAATGGTGGCCGAGGTTTTAGTGGTCATAGGGATTTATCAAATGTGGCCTATGTCGAGATCTTAAAAGGTCCTGGTTCGGCGCTTTATGGTCGCTCGGAACCCGGTGGTACAGTCAATATTGTGACTAAGAAACCTCAGTATCAAACCAGTGGTTATGTAAAAGCATCTGCGGGAAGTTTCGATCAATATCGATTAGAGGGGGATGTGACTTCCGGCTTGACCGACAATGTGGCATTTCGGATTAACGGTGCGTGGCAGGAACACGATAGTTTTCGCGATTATGTGTTCAGCGATAAAAAAATCATCACGCCGTCTGTGCGTTGGCAGATTTCTGATAAAGCCTCGCTACTCTATGAAATGGAATATCTCAAACAGGAACAGCTATTCGATCGCGGCATTATTGTGCTCAACAACGATATCAATACTGTGCCACGCTCACGTTATTTAGGTGAACCTAATGATGGCGCAACTGTGGTCAATGCCACTGGGCACCAGCTGACCTATGACTATCAATTAAATGATGATTGGTCACTCACCGCGGGCTATAACTATCGCGATTCTAGCTTGAAGGGCTTTTCCTCTGATGCTGAGTTAGCAGCGGGCAGACAATCGCTATTTGATGATGGCCGCACGCTCACCCGGCAGCATAGATACCGAGATTATGCATCCGAGGATAACTCGCTACGTCTAGAGTTAAGTGGTCATGTGGATAGCGGTTTTATTCGCCACAATTTACTGCTCGGAGCTGACGCCTATCACTACGATTTGAAGACGGGACTGTACCGCTACCGAGGCCGAAAAGGTGAATATGCTATCGATATTTTTGATCCTCAATATGGCGGGACTCAACCCGAGGTCAGTTTGTTGTATGAGGATAATGAAACCCAAAAGGCATGGGGGGACTTATCTGCAAGATCAAATGGATTTAACTGAGAAATGGAAGCTGCATTTAGGGCTGAGATTCGACCGTTATCAGCAAGATATCGGTGAAGTTGTCAATGATACATTATCTAAGCAAACTGAAAGTCGAGTTAGCCCAAAAGTGGGTTTAGTATATTTATGGTCTGATGAATTAAGTTTTTATTCCTCCTATTCTGAAGGCTTTTTACCGCTTTCTGGAACCGACTACACGGGTAAGCCTTTCGAAGCTGAAGAGAGTCAGTCGCTTGAGCTAGGAATGAAGTTTAATCTTACTTGGCTAAATGATCTGGTGGTGAATGGCAGCTTGGCGGTGTTCGATGCGCAAAAGAGCAATATTTTGACCTCAGATCCTGTCAATGTTGGCTTTGCAGCCACCTTAGGGGAGGCAAAAAGTAGCGGCGTTGAACTTGATATCGCTGCCGAGTTGACGGACTCTTTACAGGCTAAATTATCCTACGCTTATTTGAATACACGTACCGCCAATGACAGTTTGAATCCAGACTGGGGCGAACTTATTCCTGCAGGCAGTCCTCTGGTCAATGTGCCAAAACATACGGCGAGTTTGCTACTAAAGCAGGATCTGAGCGGATTATCTATTGATGGTCACTTAGGTTTGAGCTGGCGCTATATTGACTCACGCCTTGGTGATTCCGCCGATCCCAGTTTTCAATTACCTGCTTATCAGCTGCTTGGGTTATTTATCAATACGCACCTGAGCGATAATCTAAACCTTGGGGTGAATTTGGATAACGTACTGGATGAGCATTATATCGCCAACAGTTATTCAGCACTTTGGGCTGTACCGGGTGAGCCACGTAGCATTAAGGTGAGTGTCAATTATGAATTCTAATATCAGTTCGAATCCTTCGTTGTCAGCCAATATTGCGAAACAAGCATCGAGTCCAACGCTTGGCCGAAGCCGTATCAATAGTATCGATATGATGCGCGGTACAGTGATGTTGATCATGTTGCTCGATCATGCACGGGAGCGGTTTTTCTTTCATATGCAGGTGAGCGATCCTATGGATTTGAGTTCGACCTCTTGGGGGCTTTTTTTGAGTCGCTTTGCCGCCCATTTTTGTGCGCCGGTTTTTGTGTTCTTAACCGGGGTTTCTGCATGGCTTTATGCCAATCGTAGCCATGGCGAGCCACGTTCAACACGTATATTTTTGATTAAACGCGGACTGTTTTTAATCGCGCTGGAAATTTTAGTGATTAACTTCTCTAACCTCTCTTGGATGGTCAGCTATTACACCCTCTGGTTACAAGTGATTTGGGTGATTGGTCTGAGTATGCTAGCGCTCGCTGCGCTGATAAAACTGCCTAGACCTTGGATGGCTGTTTTAGGTTTAGCGATTGTTTTTGGCCATAATCTATTGACGCCTATTGGCTTTCAACCCAATGAGTGGGCTTATAGTCTGTGGACCATATTGCACGATCGCGGCTATCTCATCAGCGAAGGTGCGCTTAGGGTTAAGGTGAGTTATCCCGTGCTACCTTGGATTGGGGTGATTTTACTGGGCTATGTGGCTGGGCCAATTTTCAGTCAAAAATCCAATGGTAACCCGCTTGAAGCCTCGCAGCGCCAGCAAACACTGTTGAAGTTAGGAATAAGCTGCTGGGTACTTTTTGCCGTACTACGCGGGTTTAACCTTTATGGTGAAACCTTGCCTTGGCAGGCGGGATCGAATTTTGGTGAAACCTTAATGTCGGTCGTTAACTTAACCAAATACCCGCCATCATTAAGCTTTTTACTGGTGACCTTAGGCGGGATGTTTTTCTGCTTAGTCGCGTTTGAGCGGCACTTTGCATCAGACGGGAAAGCTGATGGGAGTTTAGCGCGAGTCGGCCATTGGTTGTCTGTGTTTGGCTCAGTACCGATGTTTTTTTATATCTTGCATTTGTACGTGCTGTTATTGCTTTATACCTTAGCGAAATTCACCTTTGGTGCTAATCATGGTGAATTTTATGGAGTCAATAGTATCGGCTGGGTTTGGTTGATTGCAGCTTTGTTAGCCGTCGGACTCTATTATCCTGTTAAACGGTTTAGCCAGTATAAAAAAAATAGCACTCAGGCTTGGATAAAGTACCTCTAAGCCTAAGTGCTTCTAAACCTGAGTGATGTTGTTTTAAAGGCAAAAGTCGCCAAGCAGTCATGTTTGGCGACTTTTTGTTTTGGTTAGCACAATAATCCATTTAGCCAATTATTTTATGAATAAGCTATGCTGTATTCAGGCATTTTTTCATCTAGCTGAATACCTTGGATAAGCAGTTTCGCAGTCGTTTCATCATTGGCTCGATTTACCTGTGAAAACTGTGTGTCTTAAGATACAGGCTGTCGGTCAATGCTTGGTTAAGACTCGCGGTGATTTCACCTCTGTTGGCTTGATAGCTAAGTTAATCATGGCGTCATCCTGCTGTTGTTTTGCTAGAGTGTTCAGTCTAATCTTATGATATTCAATGTGAAATGAGTTAAGTCCATTGGTATTTAAAGGTTATATTCCAGAAACTATCTATCCTATAATCGGCTTGATACCATCTCCTTTAGCCGTGTTGCACTAACAATAACGTGCTAAAACTGCTATTCTAGCGGCATATTGTGAGTCGATAATTTAATTGAATAAAACTGACCCTAATGAATAAATCAGCCTATTTAACTGCCATGAATGTGACCACTTGGCGAGTGCGCGATACTAAGGTAAAACCTTATTTAGTGATTTGGGATGAAAACGGTGAGTTACCTGAAGCTGAGCCGCTTATCGACGCCGTGCTTAAGCTTATCGATGTAAAACGCGAAGAGTGTGACTTTGACTGTGAGCCTCATACGGGTAAACAGATTGTTTGGGATTTACGTCGTCATAAAGTCAGACCACGCACTGCATGGCTTCTATCAGAACCTTTAGCTGATTTATTGGTGGGTTGGCAGGCTAAAAGCGCCCTTTGGCAGCAGATTTACCAATGGCGCGAGCAAGTCAGCGGCCAAGCTAGGGGCAAGTCATAACTCAAATCTCATCAATCAGACTGAACTCAGTTTTTAACAAACCTTTGCTTGTGAACAGATTAATCACACATTTTTGGGAATATATGCTTTGAGCCCCTCTTTAGTAGATAGCCTATCCTCAGCGCAGCTTACCACGCCACTCACTTTAGGTTTGCCTGTGGAGCTTGTCGCGCTGGCACCAATCGATGTTCCTCAAATGGCGCAGCTTGAATCTTTGGCCCATAGCCATCCCATGACCGCGGGGAACCTTGCCGATTGTTTCGGGCACTTGTACCGGGTTTTAGGTTTAAAGCTGAGTGCTGACTTAGCTCCTAATACTGATGCTGCGGTCAATTCTGATTCAGTCGAAGGTCTTTTGGGGTTTGCGATAGTGCAGCAGATAGTCGATGAAGTGACCTTATTGGATATTTGTCTATTACCGAGCCAGCAGGGTAAAGGCTACGGCAAGTTATTATTGAATGCTGTTATGGCTTCGGCTAAGGCGTCTGGCGCTGTAGTACTGATGTTAGAAGTGCGAGAATCCAATCTTGCAGCCCGTGCCTTGTATCAAAAGGCAGGCTTTATTGAATCGGGCCGTCGTAAAGGTTATTACCTAATAGAGGGCGGTAAAGAAGACGCGATCTTGATGGATTTAGCGATTACCCAAGAATAAGCTGTGTATTAGCAATGATGTCGTAAAACGTTAGCTATGCGAACAATTGTTATAAACAACAGCCATAAAAAAACAGCGCCTAAGCGCTGTTTTTTTATGGTTAATCCTGGTATCTACATAAGGATTATCTGTATCTAAGCGATAAGGTTATTTAACTTCTTTACCTTGGGCTTGCAGATCGGCATGGTAGCTTGAGCGCACTAATGGGCCACAGGCTGCATGGGTAAAACCTAACTCATCGGCTAAGGCTTTAAGCTGGTCAAACTCTGCTGGCGGTACATAACGTTCAACTGGTAAGTGGAACTTAGAAGGCTGTAAGTATTGGCCCAAAGTCAGCATTTCAACCTTGTGGGCACGCAAGTCGCGCAATACTTCGGCTATTTCTTCGTTAGTTTCACCTAGACCCATCATTAATCCAGACTTAGTCGGAATCGTTGGATGACGCTCTTTAAAGCGTTTTAGTAGATCTAGTGACCACTGATAGTTAGCACCTGGACGTGCTTTGCGGTAATGAGCTGGAGCCGTCTCAAGATTGTGATTAAATACATCAGGAGGCTCTGTCGCTAAAATATCTAACGCCGCATCGATACGACCACGGAAATCAGGAACAAGAGTTTCAATCTTGATTTCAGGGTTTAATAAACGAATTTCGCGAATACAGTCAGCAAAATGCTGGGCACCGCCATCACGTAAATCATCACGGTCAACAGAAGTGATCACCACATATTTTAACTTCATGTCTTTGATCGTTTGAGCTAGTTTTTTAGGCTCATCGGCATCAGCTTTGAGTGGGCGACCATGGGCGACGTCGCAGAATGGACAACGACGAGTACAAATCGCACCCAAAATCATAAAGGTAGCTGTGCCGTGGTTAAAGCATTCTGCCAAGTTTGGGCAAGACGCTTCTTCACACACTGAATGTAATCCATTTTTACGTAATGCCGCTTTGATATCGAGAATACGTTGATTTGATGCAGGTAATTTTACCCGCAACCAATCAGGCTTACGCAGCATCGTTTCGCGCTCTGATGGCACTACTTTTACAGGAATTCGAGCGACTTTATCGGCATCACGTAATTTGACACCTGGTTGTAATCTTTCAGGCCTATTCATTATTCTGCTAATCCTTGATGATGTAAAAGTTGTTGGTAGCCCATAATTTGGCTAAAGGTTTGGATTAATTTATCACCAGCTTCAAGCACTGTTTGTGGACCACCCAATGCTTTACATTGCACCATTTCTAAACCGGCATATCCGCAAGGGTTGATGCGCTGGAATGGGGCTAAATCCATGTCGACATTAAGTGCTAAGCCGTGAAAAGAGCAGCCTTTACGAATGCGTAATCCTAAAGAGGCTACTTTTCGTTCTGTGACATAAACACCTGGAGCGTCAGCTTTTGCGTAAGCATTGATATGGTACTGAGCAAGCATATCGACAATGCTCTGCTCTATATTATTCACTAGCTGACGCACACCGAGTTTATTACGTTTTATATCGATAAGTGGATAAACCACTAATTGACCCGGTCCGTGATAAGTCACTTGACCACCACGGTCTACTTGAATGACCGGAATGTTACCTGGGTTGAGTATATGCTCACTTTTACCTGCCTGGCCCTGAGTAAATACCGGCTGATGCTCAACAATCCACAGTTCATCATGGCTATCGCTATCACGAGTGTCAGTATATTCCTGCATTGCATGCCATGTCGATTCATAGTCTTGCATGCCAAGGTGGCGAATGTGCAGTGTTTGTGCTTGCAAGGGCAACGTCTCCCCCAGATAAAGGTGTGTGTCCATCAGATCAATGGATTAATAGTTGAGTATCATACGCAAGTTTATTGTTAAAGAAGACTCATTTGGATCTTACAGTACACGTTTTACGCCTTCAATTGCGGCAAGATCAATGTACGCTTTTTCAATATGTTCTTTGCTAGTAACCGTAATACGGATAGTGACTGAATAGTAACTGCCTTTACTCGATGCTTTCACACTCGGAACGTAATCTCCCGGTGCCAGTTGTTGTGCAACGGCAACGACACGATCGGCTAAGGTATCATCCGCATCCCCGATCACTTTGAAAGGGCACGAATTAGGAAATTCCATTACTTGGTCAAACGTTGTATTTAACATTTAGCTTACTCAATTCTGTTTGGTATTACTTATATGGTGGTGATTATACCCGATTCAAGCCTGATAGATCTGAAAAATTAAAGCCGCTGATTAGGCGGCTTTAATTAGCTGATTCACTTATAGATCTATTAATAGAGTGTATAAATTAGTTTAATTACTCGAACCAGCTTGCGAACATTTGTTTGAAGTAATCCATTAATTTGCTAACCCAGCTGCCTTCTTGGACTTCATTTAGCGTCACCAGTGGGAACTGAGCAATATCTTTTCCGTCAAGTTGGAAAAAGACACGGCCTACGGTTTCACCTTTGGCAAGCGGTGCTGTTAATGGTTTGGTTAATTCAAAGTTCGCTTGTAAATCTTTTGCTTGACCACGGCTAATGGTGATCGGGGTATCTGTCATCACGCCAAGATCAACGGTTTCTCTATCGCCGTACCAAATTTGTTGAGTGACGAAAGTATCGCCAGCTTTGTAGGGGGTAATGGTTTCAAAGAAACGGAAACCATAATTAAGTAGTTTCTTACTTTCAGCTTTACGCGCAGATTCACTTGATGTGCCCATGACTACGCTGATAAGACGCATACCATCGCTTGTACCAGAGGCCACTAAGTTGTAGCCTGCTCCAGACGTATGACCTGTTTTGATACCATCAACATTTAAGCTTTTATCCCATAATAAGCCATTACGGTTATATTGTTTGATTCCGTTATAGGTAAAAGACTTCTCAGAATACACTTTGTATTCATCAGGCACGTCACGGATTAATGCTGCCCCTAAAAGAGCCATATCATAAGCGGTTGATTTATGATCTTGAGCATCTAAACCATGAGAGTTTTCAAAGTAGCTGTCTTTCATGCCTAATTGTTTGGCCCATGAATTCATTAAATCAACGAATGCGCCTTCTGTTCCAGCAATGTGTTCAGCCATTGCCACACAGGCATCATTGCCTGATTGAATGATGATGCCACGATTTAAGTCGTGTACTTTGACCGTTTTACCCACTTCAATAAACATTTTAGATGAATCAGGGAAGTTCTTTGCCCAAGCATTTTTGGTAATAGCAACATCGTCATCTAATGATACATTGCCAGCTTTAATTTCCTGACCAATCACATAACTGGTCATCATCTTAGTCAAGCTGGCTGGGTTTAAACTTTCGTAGGCATTTTCTTCAGCTATAACTCTGCCAGAATTATAATCCATTAGTACATAGGCTTTAGCCGCAACACTTGGTGCGTCTGGCGTCACCATAGGTGCACGATTTGGCATTGGACGTACATCTGGTTGTGGCGCAGCAAGTGAAGAAAAACAGACAACTGATGCAAAAAGCATAGTTGATAATTGAGCGGTTTTGGATGTCATCATGAAGTTGCACGTCTCTAGTTAGTCGAAGAAAAGACAAAGATCGATTGGTATAATGATAGATTATACATTAGTAGGCAGTCATTTCGCATTAAGGTTCATTCATCCAATGTAAATGAACCTTAATGTTGTCATTTAGTGCCGTTATTGTGGTTTACGGTACGATAAAGCTTTGTGGATAGCCATCAGCTTGGACACGATCGAGCAACTTATTCGTTAGATGAATTTGCTGTATGGGTCCTAACTGTAATTTATGCATACCATTAACGGATGTTACCCGAGAGGTTACGGCATATTTAGTTTCTAACTGTTTAGCCAACATATTGATGCGAAGCTTATCTTGTGAGGCGGCAACTTGAATAAAATGATTATCGTTATCTTTTAAATCGCTGATAACTCGCTCCTCTGGTGACGGAATGTAAACGGTTTCGATGGCCACCTTTGCCGTTCCTCTGGCCAGCATACCTAAGTGATAAGCCGCCGCATAAGAAAGATCAATCACTCGACCATGATGAAATGGTCCACGATCGTTAACACGGACAATAATTTGCTTATTATTCTCTAAGTTAGTCACTTTAACATAACTCGGTAAGGGCAAGTTTTTATGTGCTGCAGACATGGTATACATATCATAGGTTTCACCATTTGACGTTAAATGGCCATGAAACTTTGAACCATACCATGAGGCATTACCTTGTTCTTTAAAGCCCTTGCCACTGTCGAGCACTTGATAGCTTTTACCTAATACAGTGTAGTTTCGATTGCCTTGTCTGCTGTAAGGTTCGTATTTAGGCTGGGCATTTTTCACCAAGCTAACGTCAGGTGCGTCATCAGGATAACGGTCATTCGCCATTTGATAACGGCTTTTTTTACCTGAAGTGGTTTTCCCTGCCTCATTTGATGAGCAGCCTAACAGTAATAGACTGCTAAGTATCATTAGCAGGATGAAACGGCAATTAAAGTCCATGTTGATTTACCGATTTGTAATGTGCATTAAGTTGTTGGCTGAATTGATATACCGCCATGGCATAAAGTGGGCTTCTGTTATATCGGGTAATGACATAAAAGTTTTTCAGTCCTAGCCAATACTCTGCTTTATCAGGTTGATCTAATTTGATTAATAAGGCTTTTTGAGAAGCATCCAAATCTTGGTTATCGGCTAAACTTAATGTCGGGCTAAGAATATCCGCTACCTTGTAGTGCAGCTTTTCTTTAGTCCAAACATTAGCCTTAGGGGCTGTGCTTGAGGTGTGATTGAGCAATAGCGCCACAGGTTGGCCTTTTTGCCAACCGTGTTGATGAAAATAGTTCGCTACACTGCCAATGGCATCGGCTTTACTGGTTAATAAATCTCGGCGACCGTCACCGTCAAAGTCGACAGCATAATGGCGATAACTTGAAGGGATAAATTGACCATAACCCATAGCGCCAGCATATGAACCTTTTAAGGTGCTGTTATCAAGCTTTTCTTCTTTGATTAGTGCCATTAAATTTGCGTATTCACTGCGAAAAAATGTAGCTCTTGGCGGATAATAAAAACCTAAAGTATAGAGTGCATCTTGTACACGATAGTTACCCATATAGCCGCCATAAAAGGTTTCGATACCGATAATGGCAACAATAATTTGCGGGTCAACGTTAAATTTTTCAGCAGCTTGACTAATAACCACCTGGTTTTCTTGCCAGAATGCTAAGCCTTTTTCAAGGCGCTTGTCGGTAAGAAAAATAGGATAATATTGGTGCCAAGGTTTGGCTTCCCAGGGTTTAGTCATGGCATCTATGATGCTCTGGTCGAAGGTGGACGTCGATAGGAAATGTTCTACATCTGCTTTACTGGCGCCTTTTTCGACCTGTTGTTTCACAAATGCATTTTGCAATGCTTGAGGATCATTTTCTGTTGCCGCGTTGAGGTTGAACATAATGCTGCAAAGTAGTGTAAAGCTGGCGATTTGAGCGGTTATTTTTATCATAGTTAAAGTTGATCCTATCGGTCGACAAATCGTCTGTGGGTGTGAATGCTCATTAAAATACCGAAGCCCGTCATTAAGGTTAGCATGGAGGTTCCACCATAACTTATCAGTGGTAAAGGTACGCCAACCACAGGTAAAATACCTGATACCATACCAATGTTAACAAACACGTAAACGAAGAATGTTAAGGTAATACTTCCGGCCAACAAGCGTGCAAAGCTAGTCTGTGCTCGTGAAGCGATAACTAAACCTCTGCCAATCACAAATAAATACATAGCAAGTAATACTAAGCTGCCAATAAGTCCAAACTCTTCGCCTATCACGGCAAAGATGAAGTCAGTATGTCGCTCAGGTAAAAACTCTAATTGTGATTGAGTGCCATCAAGCCAACCTTTCCCCCAGATCCCACCAGAGCCAATGGCAATTTTAGATTGGATGATATGATAACCCGCGCCTAAAGGATCTTGTTCAGGATTAAATAAGGTTAATACTCGAGTACGCTGATAATCGTGCATCAAGAAGAACCACAACACAGGTAAAAAGATCAGAATAGCGGCGATAAACCCGCCTACAATTAACCAGCTCATACCCGACAAAAACAGGACGAAGACCCCTGATGCTGCCACTAAAATAGAGGTGCCTAAGTCAGGTTGTTTGGCGATTAATAGTGTTGGGATCAGTAAAATAATCACCCCGCCAGCTAAGTAGCGTTTTTTGGGCGGTAATGGGAACTTACTGATGTACCAAGCCATGGTGATCGGGAAGGCCAGTTTAATCAATTCCGATGGCTGAAACTCCATGAAACCGAGATTTAACCAACGCTGTGCGCCTTTATTAATGGTGCCAAATAACTCTACGCCCAACAGCAATATTATTCCGGCAATATAAATAGGGAATGCCCAGCGTCTGAGTATTTCAGGGTTGATTTGTGCAAAACAAAACATCACGCCTAGGGATAGCGTCATCCGTACTAGTTGACGCTCCATCATGGCAGGATCTTCACCACTGGCGGAGTAAATAATAAAAAGCCCGAACCCCATTAGTATTAATAAGCCAATGAGCAATGGCAGATCTATGTGGATGCTCTGCCAAAACGATTTTTGATACGGATGGTTATTCATGGTTTTACCGCCCATTCGTCGCGTAACATATATTCATCGAGTAATGCTCTTGCGACCGGTCCGGCATTCTTTCCACCCCATCCCGCATTTTCAAGTACCACAGCCAAAACAATACGAGGATTTTCATAAGGTGCATAAGCAACCACTAATGCATTATCGCGTAAGTGGTCCGCTACTGTGTCGGCATTATACTTTTGATCTTTGCCAACACTAAATACCTGTGCCGTACCTGTTTTCATCGCTGCGGTATAACTTGCATCCGTAAAGTGCGATTTATCCGCAGTTTGGCGCATAGCCTCATTAATGATGTCCCAATTATTTGGATCTTTAAGCTCTATTGGTATTTGCTCATCAATGGGAGAATCAATTTTAACGGTACTATTTTTAAAGGATTTTAATAGATGAGGTGTAAATCGCTTACCTTTATTAGCCATAATGGTGACCGCATTAGCAAGCTGTAACGGGGTCGTGGTCCAATAGCCTTGGCCAATACCAACCGAAATGGTATCGCCGTTATACCAAGGCTGATTATAACGCATTCTTTTCCAGTCTCTAGAGGGCATAACACCATCAGACTCTTCAAAAATATCAATGCCAGTGCTTCTACCAAAGCCAAAGCGATCCATAAAGATAGCCATTTTATCAATGCCAACTTTGTAGACAAGGTCGTAAAAGAAAATATCACAGGACTCGACAATGGCATGGTAAATATCTACCCAGCCGTGGCCCCATTTCTTCCAATCGCCCCATTTACGATCGACTCCGGGCATTTGCCAATAGCCAGGATCCCAAATACGTGTACGTTCACTAATGATTTTTTCTTCTAAACCAAGTAATGCCACATGTGGCTTGATCGTTGATGCTGGAGAGTATTGCCCTTGGGTTGCACGGTTAATTAATGGCCGCGATTTATCATTTAACAGGTCATTATAGGCTTTAGAGGTAATGCCATGAACAAATGGATTAGGATCATATGATGGGCTGGAGATCATCGCTAAAACACCGCCATCTCTGGGATCTATTGCGACAACAGAGCCTTTTCGGCCATCTAACAGTTCCATGGCTTTTTGCTGTAGTTTTAGATCGAGTGTGAGATAGATATCTTGTCCCGGTGTCGGCGGTGTGACTTTGAGTGTACGGATCACTCTGCCACGATTATTCACTTCTTCTTCGAGGTGACCAGGAGTGCCATGAAGCAAACTTTCATAAAATTTTTCAATACCTTGCTTACCAATATCTTTGGTTGCAGCATAGTTTTTCCACTGACTACCTTTTTCAAGTAATGCTTTATCTCGGGTATTAATTTTGCCCACATAGCCAAGTACATGGGTCAATAATGCATTGTAAGGGTAATGACGCTTAAGGCCCGCTTCAACGTAAATACCGGGAAATTTATATTGATTGACACTAAAAATAGCGACTTCTTCGTCTGTTAACTTACTTTTGATGGTTAACGGTTTAAAGCGACGATGAAACTTTAGGTTTTCAGTGATACTTTCGCGATCATCTTCTGAAAGTTCAATGAAGCTATTAAGCTCATCTAACGTCGCTGTCATATCATCGACTTTTTCTGGGATGAGTTCTAGAGAGTAATAAGGTTGGTTTTCGGCTAATAGTACGCCATTACGGTCATAAATAAGTCCTCTACTTGGTGGCGTTGGAACGACCCGAATACGGTTATCATTTGACCGAGTTTCATAATCTTTATAGGAGACAACTTGAAGGTGATAAAGATTGGAAAATAATATGCAGAGTAATATAAATACGCAAAGAAAAGTGAAGAATGCCCGGCGCTTAAATAGCGCGGCTTCTGCGGCGTGATCATGCATGGTAATGCGCTTTTTTTGGCGGCACTTATGCTATCCCCGTCGTGACCAAATTAAAGGTTAGATTATTAAAGGCCACAGTATCAGCTGATAAAAATGAAAAATAGAGCTGCATGATAATCATTATCTGTAAACTAAGTTATTCATGCGACTGAATTTATTCTCTATGATACGGATGGTTGTTATTGACGCTCCAAGCTCGGTATAGGCTTTCTGCTACGATAACCCTAACCAAAGGATGAGGTAGGGTTAGTGCAGATAAACACCAGCTTTGGTTGGCCGCCTCTTTACAAGCAGGTGAAAGTCCTTCTGGGCCACCAATCAACAAACTGACGTCTCTACCATCGAGTTGCCACTTTGTCATTTGCTCGGCAAGCTCTGGTGTTGTCCAATTTTTGCCGGGTAAATCTAAGCTGACAATGTGGTTACCTTTGGCTACTGCCGCTAGCATTAGTTCGCCTTCCTTATTTAAAATTCGGGCGATATCGGCATTTTTTCCGCGCTTCCCTGCTGGGATTTCGATGAGTTCCAAGGCCATATCTCTAGGGAAACGGCGTTGGTATTCTTCGAAGCCTCGGGTTACCCAATCGGGCATTTTGGTGCCAACGGCAATAAGCTGTAACTTCATTAGACGTTATGTTCAGACCACAGTTTTTCAAGCTCGTAATAATCACGAGTTTGTTCTTGCATCACGTGCAGAATAACAGAGCCTAAATCAACTAAAACCCATTCGCTGCTGTCACGACCTTCAACCCCAAGAGGTTGTACGCCTGCGTCTTTTGCTGACACGATCACGTGCTCACCAATAGAACGAACGTGTGTTTTCGACGTACCAGTACAAATGATCATGGTGTCGGTAATAGTTGACCGCTTAGAAACATCGATAACAGTAATATTTTTTGCTTTTAAATCATCGACTTTGTCGATAACGAAATCTTTTAGTTCGGTGCCTTGCACGCGAAGTACCTCATAAGTAAAAATTAACGGAGTATTATACTCAAATTCACTGTTAATGCGCAATTAAGCAGGCGTAAACAACGATAGAATTAATTTAACGCCCGATACTGAGCGGATTAATAATCTTGACCATGAGCTAATCGCTGTAGGACTTGCGGTGCTAAATATAGAGTTGATGTTGGCGAATATAATCGATTGTCGTTTGCGGTAACACTGTGCTGATATCAATATTTTGAGCTAATCGCTGACGAACTTCAGTTGAGGAGATATCGATTAACTGGCTGTTGATGCAAAATATTCTTCCATGTTTGCTATGGGAATTTGATGTGAGGTAGTCGGTATTGGCTTGTCTAAATAATAACTCTTTGGTCATTTCACTGTGGGTATCAATTGTCCACCCGGGGCGTTGACAGAGTGCGATATGGCATAGATTAAACAAGGATTGCCATTGGTACCATAATGGCAGTTGAACAAATGAGTCCATTCCCATAATGAAAAAGAATTCTTCATCAGGATACAGTTCAGTCAGCAATGATAGCGTAGTGACACTGTAAGAGGGCGTGTCACGCTTAATTTCAATATCACATAGTTCAAATTCTGGATACTGCAGACAAACTAATTTCACCATTTCAAGTCGATGATGGCTGCTAACCACTGTAGTCTTTTTGTGTGGTGGGATGTGATTGGGCATTAACCAAATCTGATCTAAATTAAGTTGTTGTTTTACTTCTAGTGCAGGATTGATATGCCCTAGATGGATGGGGTCGAATGTGCCCCCCAATATACCAATACGCATTCGCTGTCCTTAGTTTTGGTCTCAGTCAGTGAGTTCAATATGGGCTAAACGCTTATGTGCCCGTGGGTCGAATAAAATGCATAAATGACTTAGACCGATCCAATCTTCATGGCCTTTTTGTTTGAGATTTAGTTCTAATTGAGAGGCAAACGCGAGCATGTGCTCAATGTGATCCAAATCTAATCGCGTTATTGCAGCTTGATAAAGTGGTTTACGTTTATCCCAAATGCGGTGTTGGCCCCATAACTTACTCAGTTGCTCACCATTATGCAGCGCCAGCTTTAACGTGAGTAGTAGGTTAATCTCTTTAAATAAAGCCCACATTAAAATAGGCATAGCTGTGCCTTCTGCCTGCAACTGTGCCAACATGTGTTGCGCATGTTTTTGGTGATTGCCTAATATGGCATCACAGAGTTGAAACACACTAAAACGAGATTGATCTTCAAAATATTCACTCAGTTGCTCTGGAGTAATATTTTGCTTAGGGCTGAGCAGTTGTAACAATTGCATTGCTTGCTCACCAGCCAGTAAATTACCTTCAAATAAAGTAAACAACATCGCTTTAGCATCATGGTGGACAGTCAGCTGATAATGAGTAATACGGCTGTCTAACCAGCGTTCAAACTGTTTACCTTCAGGGGTGGCGCAAGGTAAATAGATGCCTTTGGCATCGAGTGATTTAAACCATTTACTATTGGTTTGTTCAGCACTGGCTTTAGGGCCTTGAACAATCAGGAGCATATCTGGATTAGGATGTTGTAACAGCGTCTGAAATGCCGCAGCGCCTTCAATACCGGGTTTGCCCTGTGGTAGGGTTAATTCAATAATCCGTCGGCTAGCAAATAAACTCATTGCTTGCCATTCTTGGACTAGATCGCCCCAATTAAAGCCGGTTTCTTGACTGAGTTGAACGCGTTCTTCAAAGCCCTGTTTTTTAGCCGCACTCAGAATGTGCTGTTTACTGTTTTCGATTAACCATGGGTCATCGCCAAACAGTAAAAAGCATTGTGGTAGGGGCGTGAGGTGTTGCTTGAGTTGATCCGGATAAACCCGCATTACTCAGCTCCGATTGACGCCAAAGTCTGAATGATATAATCGGCTGCTTGTACTCGCATTTCTTTAACTAATAACTCCATTTCCCTACTTTTTGCTAATGCAGTTCGTGGGTCGTCTTGATAGTCTCGGCGGATTTCAGTATCAAAGTCTTGTGGATCTTGTCCCGGTAAGGTGACTGAATAATGCACTAAATAGATCAGCTCATATTCGGCGACATTCCCAGTGGGATAAAGTGATAATGTGGCGCGTTCGAGTGAGTCATTGATTAATCGAAGTGTAGGTGTTTCTTGTGCAGCATCGACAAGGCTAATGCGGTTGATGCGCAACCTATCACGCACTAAGCGAGTTAACTCACTGTATTCATCGCTACTGGTTAAATGTAATTCAGCTAATTCAGCAGGGATGGAATAACTGCGTTGGAGTTTGAAGCCGCATCCTGCACTGGTCAGTAACACCAATGTCATTATGGCTAAACAGATTTTTTTGGCTAGCATAGTGAAGGTAGGCATCCTTGTTATTACATGGTTAAAATAAATAACTTACCGCGGTTTCATCCGCGGTAAGTTATAACACTGCAGTCTTATTACTATAATCAAATTGAGATTACTTTATCTCAATGAGATCAGTTTAGTTAGCGACAATACTGAGTAGTTTACCTGGCACGTAGATCACTTTACGAACGGTTAATCCTTCAGTGTGCTTTTGGACATATTCATCATTCATGCCTAAGGCTTCAACATCTTCTTTTGATGCATCAGCGGCTACAGTGATTTTTGCACGCACTTTACCGTTAACTTGCACCACAATCAGTTTACTGTCTTCAACTAATGCAGACTCATCCACTTCTGGCCAGCGGCTGTCTTCAATGTTGCCTTCGTGACCTAATTCGTTCCATAAGGTAAAGGTGATGTGAGGCACGATAGGGTAAAGCAAACGAGTAACAGCAGACAAGGCTTCAGCGAGCAAGGCGCGGTCTTGAGCTGTTTCTTGTGATGCTTTCAGCAAATGATTCATCAGTTCCATTACAGAGGCCACTGCAGTGTTAAACATTTGACGACGGGCAATGTCATCACTGACTTTAGCAATCGTCTTATGTAATTCACGGCGTAACGCTTTTTGATCAGCATTTAATTTGCTGGTATCTAATGCTTCTGTTTTACCCGCTGCAACATGATCGTTGGCTAATTTCCAGAAACGTTTAATGAAGCGATGTGCTCCTTCAACGCCAGACTCTTGCCATTCGAGGGTTAATTCAGGTGGCGAGGCAAACATCATGAATAAACGGACTGTGTCAGCGCCGTATTTTTCGACCATCACTTGCGGGTCAATACCGTTGTTCTTCGACTTAGACATTTTGCTCATGCCGGTGTAAACCAGTTCATGACCTTGATTATCTACCGCCTTAAGAATACGGCCTTTGTCGTCTTTTTCTTCTACAGTCACTTCCAAAGGTGATACCCAAACACGGGCACCTTTTTCGTTGATGTAGTAGTAAGCATCGGCTAATACCATGCCTTGAGTCAGTAGTTGCTTTGCCGGTTCATCGCTGTTGACTAAGCCTGCATCACGCAACAACTTATGGAAGAAGCGGAAATACAACAAATGCATACAAGCGTGTTCGATACCACCAATGTACTGATCTACTGGTAACCAGTAGTTTGCTTTGGCAGGATCTAACATTTCATCAGCATGCGGGCTACAGTAACGAGCGTAGTACCAAGATGATTCCATAAAGGTATCAAAGGTATCGGTTTCGCGCATTGCTGGCTGACCGTTAACTGTGGTTTCGGCCCAAGCCTTATCGGCTTTAATTGGGCTTTGGATACCGTCCATTACCACATCTTCTGGCAAAATAACTGGCAGTTGATCTGCAGGCGTTGGCACAACAGTTCCATCAGCTAGGGTAACCATTGGGATTGGTGCGCCCCAATAACGTTGACGAGAAACACCCCAGTCACGTAAACGGTAATTGACTTGGCGTTTACCTTTACCTTCTGCGGTTAATCTAGCATCAATGGCTTCAAAGGCTGCTTGGAAGTCTAAACCGTCAAGTTCAGGGAAAGCATCACCTGAGTTAAATACCACGCCTTTGTCACTATAGGCTTCTTTGCTGATGTCCAATTCGCCTTCAACAGGCTTGATCACCGCTTCGATAGCAAGCTTGTATTTAAGGGCAAATTCATAATCGCGCTGATCATGAGCGGGAACAGACATCACAGCACCAGTGCCGTAATTCATTAATACAAAGTTAGCCACCCAAATAGGCACCAATTTGCCACTAATTGGATGAATCGCTTGTAAGCCAGTAGCCACACCTTTTTTCTCCATTGAAGCCATTGCTGCTTCAGTGGTATCGGCGTTTTTGCACTCTTCTAAAAATTCAGCCAGTTGTGGATTATTTTCAGCAGCTTGTATTGCTAATGGATGACCTGCTGCAATTGCAACATAGGTGACGCCCATTAACGTATCCGGACGAGTGGTATAGATATCAAACGTAGCCTGGCTATCAGCAACGGCAAACGTCATTTCTATGCCTTCGCTACGGCCAATCCAGTTACGTTGCATAGACTTAACCTGTTCAGGCCAGCCATCTAAGGTGTCGATATCGTTAAGTAATTCTTCAGCGTAATCGGTGATTTTAATAAACCACTGTGGAATTTCTTTTTGAATAACTGGAGTATCACAACGCCAGCAACAACCGTCTTGTACCTGCTCATTTGCCAGTACAGTTTCATCATTTGGACACCAGTTAACTGATGAGGTTTTTTTGTACACTAAGCCTTTTTCATACAACTTAGTGAAAAACCATTGTTCCCAACGATAGTATTCAGGGGTACAGGTGGCGATTTCACGACTCCAATCATAACCAAATCCTAATAACTTAAGTTGGTTCTTCATGTAGTCGATGTTTTCATATGTCCAAGGCGCTGGAGAGGTCTTGTTATTGATCGCGGCATTTTCTGCAGGCAGACCAAATGAGTCCCAACCAATCGGTTGCAAAACATTTTTACCTTGTAAACGTTGATATCGTGCCACTACATCGCCTATTGTGTAGTTGCGGACGTGACCCATGTGAAGACGACCTGAAGGATAAGGAAACATTGAAAGACAATAAAACTTCTCTTTGCTTTCATCTTCAGTAACTTCAAATGTTTTATGTTCGTGCCAGTGCTTTTGCACTAAGGCTTCAATTTCTGAGGGATTATATAGCTCTTGCATCAATCTATTTCCGGCAATGCCGCCCATTGTTTGATCTAACGCTCAGCAGCGAGATTTATAACTGCATAGAATAAACCAGAAGTGATCTATTAAAAAGGTGCGTATTAAGGAGTATTACTTATGAGTGGAAAAAGTTCAGCACTATTAGCCTTATATCAGTCACTATTCGAACAGGTGAAAACTACGTTTGACCAAGATAACTCATTGACAGCGAAGAGCTTATTCAAGTCAGTGACCCAGGGTAAAGAGTATTTAAAACTTAAATCTCATTCCGACGAAGAAGAGCTCGCATTAGTAGAAGAATTTTTAAAGCGAGACATAGCAGCTTTCTTAAATGAGGAAAATGCCGATAATTTGAGTTATAGCCCTATGGTTATTGGGATTGAAAATACATTATGGCAGTGGTTGAGCGAGATAACGGATCGAAGCCAAGTGGAGTGGCACGAGTTGTTACAAGATTTTAAACATCATGGGGTTTATAAGTCTGGGGAAATCATTAACCAAGGCAAACTGACCTGTAATAAGTGTGGTCATCAAATGCAAATTGATTTTCCTGGGGTAATCCCCGACTGTCCAAAATGTGATTACAACGAGTTTTCACGGGAGCCGTTAACGCCATAATTGGTAACTTAACGCTTAAAACTCTACTCGGTAATGGCAGTGGCTTGCACTGCTGTTACCGACCATCTCATCATATGCTGTTTGCATTTCTATCATGGCGTAACTGATCCCTTGTTGTTTAAGCAATTCTTCGGCTTGTTTTATTGAGTTGAAACATAATGGTTTGCCGTCTCTATCATGAGCACGTTGAAAATTGCCATCAAGATCTTTAAGACCCAGTAGGTAATGATTTGAGTCTGCGTAGCTAATAATGGTGGGATGTTGAGTTTGTTCAGCAATGGCTAGCTTTATTTCAGATAGTTGCATAATAACCTCCAATAGTGGTTTGTTAAGGTTATTACGTCGCAAACTTGAGGCTAGTTCAATTTTTATACTGTAATCGGTCGCAATGGCGGATTTTGGTTAGCAACCGCTTGATACTATCTGGTATTGGGGACCTGTATTTGCGTCAACGGCTTGGGTGTAAGAGAAGTAGCAATTATCATTGGTTACTTGGCCATTACCATCTTTATCATAGCCGATATAAGTGAAATCAACACCTTGATATTGAAAGGTAAAGACGTCATCTATGGTGATCCATTTTTCGACATCTGTGTTATCTAAATAGCCCCATTTTAATCGTGTTTCAAATAGACCATCATTGTCGATATCAATATCGATTAAGTCATCGCGATTTTGAACGGCTTGCACGTTTAGGCTGGTCATTTTTGATCGAGCATACACTAAATTATTGGCGGTTTTGACACTGCTCATTATGCCAGATAGGGCCTGTTGTCTCGCTTCTGAACTGAGGCCAATAAATTTAGGCGCAGCAACAACCGCTAAAACACCTAGAATGATGATTACCACAACCAATTCAATTAGGGTAAACCCTTGGGATAAATAATTTTTTTTGAGTTGAATCGATTGTGACATCATATTAGCCATTATTTACGTAAATAGTTTATTACACCCAATAATACTAACAAGCCACACAGTATCAGCAAGGGTAATTGACCTATCTTTCGAAACCAAGTTTGTCCTTGAAACAGTTGAATATTGGTCACAAGTACTCCGGCTTCAAATTGAGGAATCGCATCTGTGATACGTCCGTGTGGGTCAACGACGGCAGTAATGCCATTATTGGTCCCCCGCAATAGTGGTTTACCCATTTCAATGGCGCGCATCTGCGCTATTTCCATGTGCTGTAATGGGCCATTTGACGCACCAAACCAAGCATCGTTTGATACGGTAAGCAGCATATCTGTTTCGTCGGTTACACTCGCCCTTACTTGTTCTGGGAAGGCTATTTCATAACAAATTGCCGGAGCGATATGGTAACCGAGTGCGACTAAATTAGGCTGGGTATAGTCACCTCGTTGAAAAGATGACATTGGTAAATTAAAAAATGGTGCGATAGGGCGTAATAAACTGGCAAACGGGACAAATTCACCAATAGGCAATAAATGATGTTTTTTAAACTGGTTAGTGCCATCACCAATGTAGTCAGCGCTTTGTTGGTGCTTTTGATGATAATTACCGAGGACGATTAATGAGTTAAAAAAGTCTTGTTGCTGGTGGCTAATAATGCCAGTAACAATTGCCGTGTTATTAATGCTGGCCACTTTACTGACATCCATTAGAAAGTCTTCCACCATGGCTTCTGGTGCTGGAATGGCGGCTTCTGGCCAAATAACAATATCGACACTGGACGCATCATCAAATTGCTCGCGGGTCATGTCCATGTACTTCAGCATGGTTGGCCACAATGCATCGGGTTCCCACTTCATACTTTGGGGAATATTGCCCTGTACTAATGCCACTTTAACGGTTTTGCCACTGGTAGAAATAGGGTTGAGTAATGGTGCAGCCCACGCACTCAATGCCAAAATCGGTAATATAACCAACACAGGGAAGATGCGTTTTTGGGTTAATAGTATCAAGGAGCCAGCCACCAATGCGACGATAAAGCTCAGCCCCAAGGCACCAATAAAACTGGCTAATTCACTTAGCGGGCCTAATGTTTGGCTGTAGCCGGCCCAAATCCAAGGAAAACCAGTAAATACCCAGCCGCGTAACCATTCTGTTAGGACCCATAATGCTGGAAATAGACCAAGATAAGTGAAGTAGGGATTTAAAGTGTATTTAGATGTGCGAGATAACTTGCTGAGTAAATATCCAGCTACGGCGGGATAAATCGCCAGATACATTGCCAGGATCGCCATTAACGTTATCGATACAAAAATCGGCATACCGCCGAAAGTATCAATACTGACATGCACCCAGCTAATGCCAATTGCAAAACAACCAAAACCGAAACTGAGCCAGTAATATAAACTTTGTTTAGCGGTTAATGTCTGGCTCTGCCATAGAGCAAAACTTAATGCTAAAGGAAATATGGCCCAAATTTCATAAGGCGCAAACGATAATGCCGTACTGGCGCCAGCAATAAATGCCGCCACCAGACGGACAATACTCAAAGAAGAGTATAGAGATTGAGTTTTTAGCACGATTTAGTCGTCGAATTCTTCACTAATATTAGGGTCTGGCAGTTTAACACGAAGTTGCACCAAACGGCGGTTATCGGCGTTAATCACTTTGAACTCAATATTATTAATCACGATGCTTTCATTACGTTCTGGTAAGTGGCCAAATGCATGCGACACCATGCCACCAACGGTATCAAATTCTTCATCGCTGAAGTTGGTGCCACACGCTTCGTTAAAATCTTCAATTTCAGTGAGCGCTTTGACCATAAATACTGTGTTACTGAGCTTTTTAATTTCAGTGTCTTCAACCGAGTTGTGATCAAATTCATCTTCAATTTCACCGACAATCTCTTCGAGAATATCTTCAATCGTCACTAAGCCTGATACCCCACCATATTCATCGACAACAATGGCCATGTGGTAGCGTTGCGAACGGAATTCTTTGAGTAGTACGTCGACTCTTTTACTTTCAGGTACCACCACTGCAGGGCGTATAACTTGGGCAAGAGTAAAGTTTTCATCAGATTGTTTGAAGCCGTATTTGATCAAATCTTTAGCCAGTAAAATGCCTTCAATATGATCTTTATCTTCATTAACAACCGGGAAGCGAGAGTGACCTGAATCCATGACAATTTCTAAAAACTCATCGACGGTCGAGTCTATTTGAATGGTAACAATTTGCGCTCTTGGTATCATAATGTCGCGCACACGAAGGTCAGAAACCTCTAATACACCTTTAATCATTTCGCGTGTGTCTTCTGTTATGAGGTCGCGCATTTCGGCACCTGCAATCACATCAACTAAATCTTCGCGATTTTGAGGTTCGCCCTGAAATAGCTGGTTAATTTTATCAAACCAGGTTTTCTTGTGGGCGTTTGTACTCGGGGGGATATCGTCACTCATAATATTTACCTAAACAGGGCTATCTATAAGATATTCCTTGTTTATTTATGCTTCCTTATAGGGGTTTGTAAAACCTAAGCCTTCAACAAGTTGGGTCTCTAATGACTCCATCTCATCGGCTTCTTGGTCGATAATATGGTCATAACCCAGCAAATGCAAGCAGCCGTGTATGACCATGTGTGCCCAGTGTGCGTTTAGCGGTTTATTTTGCTCAATGGCTTCCTGTTCCACCACGTGTGCACAGATAACCAGATCACCTAATAATGGCAATTTAACCTCAGGTGGTGCTTCAAACGGGAATGACAACACGTTGGTCGGTTTGTCTTTACCGCGATAGGTTAAATTGAGTAGCTGACTTTCAGCAACTTCAACAATGCGAATCGTTAATTCCACTTCAGGCATTGTCTGCCCCACCGCGGTACGTACCCAAGTTTCAAATTCTGCTTGAGTCGGTAAATTCAGATTGTTCACTGCAATTTGCAGGTCAAGATCGAGTGATATCATGGGCTGACTCATTGAGGGCTGGCTTCTTTTTCAAGTAATTGACGTTTTTGCTCACGTTCACGATAAGCTTGCTCTTTGGCCGCTTTTTCGAGTTGTTCTTGTTGCTCGAACGCTTCATAGGCTTCAACAATTCTTGCTACAACAGGATGGCGAACCACATCTTGGGCGACAAAGAAGTTAAAGCTGATTTCAGATACTTTGCTGAGAACCTCAATGGCATGACGCAAACCAGACTTTTGACTACGGGGTAAATCTATTTGGGTGATATCACCGGTGATCACCGCGCGCGAATTAAATCCAATACGGGTTAAGAACATTTTCATTTGTTCAACCGTAGTGTTTTGCGCTTCATCTAAAATAATAAACGCATCATTAAGAGTGCGGCCGCGCATATAAGCCAGTGGGGCCACTTCAATCACGCCGCGTTCAATTAACTTTTCAACTTTCTCAAAACCCATCATTTCAAACAAAGCATCGTAAAGAGGGCGTAGATAAGGATCGACTTTCTGGCTTAAATCGCCAGGTAAAAAACCGAGTTTCTCGCCTGCTTCAACCGCTGGACGCGTTAATAGAATACGGCGCACTTCTTGACGTTCATAAGCATCAACTGCCGCAGCAACTGCAAGGTAGGTTTTACCGGTACCGGCAGGGCCAATACCAAAACTGATGTCGTGACGAGTAATGTTATGCATGTACACACTTTGATTGGGTGTACGAGGTTTAATCACGCCACGTTTAGTTTTTATATGAATACTCGTGTCGTCGTTGTCTTGTTCCGCCTCAAGGTTAATCGCTTCTTGAATGGCTAAATGAACCACTTCAGGTTCTAAGTCCGGAGTGCTACCTTTGATGGTTTGAGTTTCAATGTATAACTGACGTAACAAATTATTGGCATTGAGGGCATTACGTGGCAAACCGACAATCGTAAAATGGTTGTCTTTATGGACAATCTCAACGCCTAATCGGCGTTCAAGTTGTTTGATGTTGTCATCAAATGGACCGCATAATGACACGAGGCGGCGAGTATCTGCAGGTTCTAGATACAAATTCATGGTGGTGACTTTAGTGGTCAAATAAGGCTCCAAGTGTCGAATTAGGACAAAAATAATGGCTTGTAAATGCCATACTACAGTAATGACAGTTTACGAGCCTCTGCATTGAATTACCATAATTAGCCTAATTTTAGACAAAATTAAAGGCGGACAAGCCGCCTTTAATATCGTTTAAACAACAAACATTGATTATGGCTTAAAGTGGGTTACACCTAATGCATCATCTTGCTTGTGTTTAGCCAAAATATCAGCCGGATGTAAACTGCGACGTAAATCCATTTCATCTTCACCGCGGACAAATTCACCGCGCAATGAGTTGGTATAAACATCAACAATTTTCACATCAACAAAACTGCCGATGTGAGTGTGCGCGGCTTCAAAGTTAACCACACGACTGTTTTCAGTACGACCACGAAGCTCCATTGGATTCTTTACTGATGGACCTTCGACTAAAATACGTTGAACCGTGCCTAACATATGACGGCTATAGCGCATTGCTTGTTGAGTAATACGGTCTTGTAAAATGGCTAAACGCTGCTTCTTTTCTTCATCGCTAACATCATCTGGTAAGTCTGCTGCTGGTGTACCAGGGCGTGCGCTGTAGATAAAGCTAAAGCTGTGGTCAAAACCGACATCTTCAATCAGTTTCATGGTGTCGGCAAAATCGTCCTTTGACTCACCAGGGAAACCAATAATAAAGTCAGAGCTGATTTGAATATCAGGACGGGCTTTACGCAGACGACGAATAATCGACTTGTATTCAATCGCCATGTGACCGCGTTTCATTTGGGTCAAAATACGATCTGAACCAGATTGCACAGGTAAATGCAGGAAGCTCACCAATTCAGGCGTATCTGCATAGACATCGATAATGTCTTGAGTAAACTCAATCGGGTGGCTGGTGGTAAAACGCAGACGGTCGATACCATCAATTGAGGCCACTAGGCGCAATAATTCCGCAAAGGTACATATCTCATCATCATGAGTGGCACCGCGATAAGCGTTAACGTTTTGGCCTAGTAAATTGACTTCACGTACGCCTTGAGCGGCTAATTGAGCCACTTCAAGAATCACGTCATCTAATGGACGGCTGACTTCTTCACCACGGGTGTAAGGCACCACGCAGAAAGAGCAGTATTTACTGCAACCTTCCATAATAGACACGAATGCCGTTGGACCGTCTGCACGAGGTTCTGGCAGGCGATCGAACTTTTCAATCTCAGGGAAACTGATATCAATCACGGCTTTTTCGCCACGTTGAATTTGTTCAATCATCTCAGGTAAGCGATGCAGAGTTTGCGGGCCAAAGATAATATCAACACATTGAGCGCGATCTTTAATGGCTTTACCTTCTTGCGAGGCAACACAACCACCCACCCCAATAATTAAATTAGGATTTTTATCTTTTAAAGACTTCCAACGCCCTAGCTGATGGAACACCTTCTCCTGTGCTTTTTCACGAATAGAGCAAGTATTAAGCAGCAGTACATCTGCTTCGCTTGCGTCATCGGTCAAGGTATATCCTTGATAGTCGTCTAATAAATCAGCCATCTTTGATGAGTCGTACTCATTCATTTGACAGCCCCAGGTTTTAATATGAAGTTTTTTACTCATCAGTGCTCGCCAGTAAATCACAGTAAAAATAGCGCGACATTTTACCTGTTGTCAGGCGGTCTGGCTAGTATTAGTGCAAGTTTCACGCATTTGAATGTAAATTTTGCAATAGCCTTAAAAATAGTAATGACTAATCGTTTGGATTAAACTTGATAAGTTATAACGAGTAAACATCGTATTCAGTGGTTATTTAGGCTTAAGTTACGATTAAAGCCTCGCTACATTTCCGTGGTTTATTGATCTAGGGCATAATCGAACCATTAGCATGCACCATCGTCATGGTTTTATTTTGGCCTGTTTTATCGCCCTCATGGGGGCGTCGATCAGCAATTGCAGATATGATTTTCACCGCTAAAGGGTGATAGTGCTATTTGCCAAGCTAATGTGCCGCCAAGTAAGCCATCATGGATGTCATCGCGTATAGGTTAATAATGATTATTGATGCCCGACAGAGGTTCAGTTAATTCGTTTTTCATTGGCTGTTATATTGAACATATACTCATTTCACTATTTATGGATGTAAACACAATGCAAGATGCTTCACTCACATCAACGAACGCTACTGGCGATGCGACTCATTATGATGTTGTGGTCGTGGGCGGCGGAATGGTCGGTGCGGCTGCCGCGATTGGATTAGGTCAATTAGGACTTAGTGTGGCGGTGATAGAGTCCCGTCAACCGCAGCCTTATGATGTAGAACAGCCATTAGATGTGCGAGTGTCTGCAATCAGTGTTGCATCTGAACAATTATTAACCCGTCTTGGTGCCATGGATGAGCTGTTGTTGATGCGCCATGCGCCATATACTGGCTTAGAAACATGGGAGCTCGACGATTGCCTTACGGCATTTAGTGCCGAACAAGTGGGTCAAGCGCACTTAGGCTACTTTTTTGAAAATCGGTTAATTCAATTAAGCCTATGGCAGCAAATGCGGAAAATGGATAATGTCACCTTATTGTGTCCGCATAAAGTGACCCAATTTGGCCGTTTAAATGATAGTCAGCAAGTGAGTATTGAGCTTGATAATGGCGATAAAATCACGACAAGATTATTGATTGGCGCCGATGGTGCTCATTCGCAAGTTCGTCAATGGGCTGGTATTGGTGTCACTGGCTGGGATTATGCGCAGTCGGCGATGCTAATTAATATCAGTACTCAAACCCCACAGCAATCAGTAACCTGGCAGCAATTTACCCCTGCAGGGCCAAGAAGCTTATTGCCGCTTCCTGGGAATCATGCGTCATTAGTCTGGTACGACGATGCCAATCGCATTAAACAATTATCACAACTTAATGATCTGCAATTAGCACAACAAATCAGGCAGCATTTTCCGCCGCGTTTAGATCCTAATTTCACCGTTGAGAATAGAGGTAGCTTTAGACTCACTCGCCGCCATGCCCAAGGTTACTACCAAGATAATTTAGTGATTATTGGTGATGCCGCCCACACGATTAATCCATTAGCTGGCCAAGGAGTTAATATTGGCTTCAAAGATGTTGATGTGCTGGTAGCTCAGATTGCCAATGCCATTGGCAGTGGGGAAATATGGTGGCACACGCCTGTGCTAAAGCGATATCAGCAAGCGCGTTATTACGATAATCAACTGATGATGACCGCGATGGATGCTTTTTATGCGGGGTTTAGCAATGATTTATTACCGTTAAAACTGCTGCGTAATGGTGCATTGAAATTGGCAAATATCGACTCACCATTAAAGCGAAAAGTGCTCAAGTATGCCCTTGGATTGACTTAAACTCTTCGCTAACCCAGTTCGGCTTTTTGGGTTTGCGTTATTGCTCCGCACGCAAAACTTGATGGGGACATGATTAACGCTAAGGCTTGAGTGGCTTTGAATGATTACATTATGAGTGAAATTGGTATAAAATGCCGCGTTTTGCATCATGTGTATTTTGATGTACCCCATGAAGGCATTTAGCAATAGTGTTTGCTAAGAAACTGACTAGGTTGTGATGAGTAACATTAAATTGATTGTCGGGTTGGCAAACCCGGGTGCTGAATACGCGCAAACTCGCCATAACGCTGGTGCATGGTACGTGCAAGAACTGGCACGTATTTGCAGTGTTCAATTAGTACCAGAGAGTAAATACTTTGGCGTCACAGCTCGGGCTATTTTACACGGTAAAGACGTGCGCTTGCTGATCCCAACAACCTATATGAATTTAAGCGGTAAGTCTGTGGCAGCGTTAGCTAACTTTTTCCGTATCCTGCCTGAAGAAATATTGGTTGCCCATGATGAGCTTGACATGGAACCGGGCGTGGCTAAATTCAAATTAGGTGGTGGCCATGGTGGTCATAATGGCTTAAAAGACATTATTGCTAGCTTAGGCAACGACAAGAACTTTCATCGTTTACGGATTGGCATTGGTCATCCAGGCGATAAAAATAAAGTCAGCGGCTACGTACTGGGCAGGGCACCAGCGGTAGAACAAGAGCGAATAAATGCGGCGATTGATGAAGCGGTTCGTTCCACCGAGATTTTATTTAACCAAGACATGGCGAAAGCTATGCACAGATTACATTCGTTCAAAGCAGAATAAGCCAGGCTAGTTTTGTTTTAACACCCTTTCGACATCATTATCCAATGGGATAATTCTACATATATAAAGGTAAGCATATGGGTTTTAAATGCGGCATTGTTGGTCTTCCAAACGTAGGTAAGTCAACGTTGTTTAATGCGTTAACACAAGCAGGGATTGAAGCGGCAAACTTTCCGTTTTGTACTATTGAGCCAAACACCGGAGTGGTACCTGTACCTGACTCACGTCTCGACGCGTTAGCTGCCATTGTCAAACCTCAACGCATTTTGCCGACGTCTATGGAATTCGTTGATATCGCCGGTTTAGTTGCTGGTGCATCGAAAGGTGAAGGTTTAGGCAACAAATTTTTAGCTAACATTCGCGAAACCGATGCTATTGGTCATGTGGTACGTTGTTTTGAAGATCCAAACATTGTTCACGTAGCCAATAAAATTGACCCTGCTGGCGACATTGAAGTGATTAACACCGAATTAGCCCTAGCCGATTTAGATGCCTGTGAACGGGCTATTTTTCGTCAAGCTAAACGCGCTAAAGGCGGTGATGCGGATGCCAAATTTGAAGTTGCAGTGCTTGAAAAAATGCGCCCAGCATTAGATGAAGCTAAAATGCTACGTTCATTAGAATTAACCAAAGAAGAATTAGCCGCAGTTGCGTACCTAAACTTTTTAACCTTAAAGCCGACCATGTACATAGCTAACGTGGCTGAAGACGGTTTTGAAAATAATCCTCATCTTGATGTTGTGCGTGCTATTGCGGCAACAGAAAATGCAGTGGTTGTGCCTGTGTGCGCTGCGATTGAGTCAGAACTCGCTGAAATGGAAGCTGATGACCGCGCCGAGTTTATGACTGACTTAGGTATCGAAGAGTCTGGTTTAGACCGTGTGATCCGTGCAGGCTATGAATTATTAAATCTGCAAACGTATTTTACTGCTGGTGTAAAAGAAGTACGTGCATGGACAGTACCTGTTGGCGCATCAGCACCACAAGCTGCTGGTGTTATCCACACCGACTTTGAACGTGGCTTTATTCGTGCGCAGGTGATGGCATATCAAGATTTTATTACCTACAAAGGTGAAGCGGGAGCCAAAGATGCCGGTAAATTACGTGTCGAAGGTAAAACCTACGTTGTTAAAGATGGCGATGTGATGCATTTCTTATTTAATGTCTAAGCAGCATTTAGATTAAGTAAAAAATCATAATAAGGGGCGTAAAGGATATTTTAGTCAGTTAATTGGCTTTATTTTGTCGATTCGGCATTCAGTTTGGTGAAGTTATAGCCGAACAAGACGAATTGATGAAAATAGCGAAAAAAACCAGTTGACCTAGATAACCTGAATAAGCATAATACGCCCCGTTCCTCGCCAAGAGGGATTGCAAGAAATAGTGGCAATATAGCTCAGCTGGTTAGAGCACAGCACTCATAATGCTGGGGTCGCAGGTTCAAGTCCCGCTATTGCTACCATATTTCTTACCCATCTGCTCAAGATGTTAAACTAGAGTGTTGTGCGGGAGTGGTGGAATTGGTAGACACGCCAGATTTAGGTTCTGGTGCCGCAAGGTGTGAGAGTTCAAGTCTCTCCTTCCGTACCATTTATTAGAGATGTTGGCTTAGGCGGATGTTTCAAAAAGTTTGATTGGGATATCGCCAAGCGGTAAGGCACTGGGTTTTGATCTCAGCATTCCAAGGTTCGAATCCTTGTATCCCAGCCATTTATAAAGTTAGACAAGATTATTGGGATATCGCCAAGCGGTAAGGCACTGGGTTTTGATCTCAGCATTCCAAGGTTCGAATCCTTGTATCCCAGCCATCTTTGGCAATGTAGCTCAGCTGGTTAGAGCACAGCACTCATAATGCTGGGGTCGCAGGTTCAAGTCCCGCCATTGCTACCATATTTACTAGGTAGAGTGAGTTGTACTTACATTAGCTAGTAAAGCCAAAGTTTACTCTGAAATAAAAAGAGTATACTCTAAGTTAAAATTTGATGCGGGAATGGTGAAATTGGTAGACACGCCAGATTTAGGTTCTGGTGCCGCGAGGTGTGAGAGTTCAAGTCTCTCTTCCCGTACCATCAAATTTTATTCAAAGTGATTTTTAGTCTGTATTGCCATAATTTGTTTTAATTGGGGTATCGCCAAGCGGTAAGGCACCGGGTTTTGATCTCGGCATCCCCAGGTTCGAATCCTGGTACCCCAGCCAAATTCTGAAAAGCCCGTCTTAATAGACGGGCTTTTTGCTTTTTTGTTTTTATAACGTTAAATATTGTGCGGTATTGATAGCCTTTTTCTATTAACTCAATTGATTCTATCCATTATCTATCTTCGCTTCAGTTCTTTAGACTTACCTTATGCAGTTAATCACTAACCTTAGGTTTACTATGAACACCCAAACAACTCATCCTCCAATGCTTTCTGAGCATGTATCACTGCCTATGACGGCGTTAATTGCCGAAGGTGGTGGTCAGCGTGGGATTTTTACTGCTGGGGTGTTAGATGCTTGGTTAGAAGCCGAATTCGATCCATTTGATCTGTTTATTGGCACCTCTGCCGGTTCGCAAAATTTAACCAGTTTTTTATCGCGCCAAAAAGGCTATGCAAAACGATTAATTCGAGGATTATCAAGTCATAAACGTTTTTACCAATTAAGCCGAGGTTTAGTTGGTGGCCACGTAGTCGATCTCGATTGGTATTTTGATAAAACTACTCGAGGCAGTTTTACTTTAGATTTCGCCTCTGCAGCAAAATATTTAGGCAAACGGCAATTATTGATTACTACAACTAATTCACGAGATCGCCAAGGTTACTTTTTTAGTCCTAGCAACGATGGTGAGCATTGGCGCGAGTTGTTAAAAGCATCGAGTGCGTTGCCTTTTCTTTATAAGCAAGGTGTGAAACTCGCGCCTTGGTTAAATACCCATGCTGCGAATCAAACACCTGAGCTTATAGCGCAACCTCAAGAAGACTTTTACCTTGATGGCGGGCTAGCGGCACCTTTACCTGTTCGTGAGGCTTACCAGCGCGGTGCGCGTAAAATTGTGGTCATTCGAACGGTTAATGCAGACTTTCAGGCGCAATCAGCTTGGGTACATAAGCTAAAATCATGGATTTGTGTCTCTGGTTATTGCCCCAGAACCATTGATTACTTAGTGCAACATGAGCAAGCGTATCAACAAGAGTTAGCGTTTATTGCTAATCAGCCAGCGGATGTTGAAATTATCCAAATTTTTGCCGACAACAGTTTACAAAGTAAACTGCTTGGCAGTGCTGATACAGATTTACTGCATGATTATCATACTGGCTTAGCGGCTGGGAAATCATTTTTAGTGCAGCAACAACATGTCAATACTGCGCCAGCGATGATGCAAGGTCAGCAATCATCTTTTATGCCTAAGTATGCTTTGTCTGCTTAATGAATCGAGTTCCACACAAATAAAAAAACGCACTCAATCGAGTGCGTTTTTGATGACCCTAATCGGTTAGATTAGTGGCGGAACATAGCAGAGATAGACTCTTCGTTGCTTACACGACGGATCGCTTCAGCAAGTACCGCAGACATGGTTAACTGAGTCACTTTAGCCACTTTGAGCATTTCAGGGCTTAATGGCACAGTATCAGTTACGATAACTTCGTCGATAACAGAGTTGGCAATATTTTCAGCTGCATTACCTGAGAATACAGGATGAGTTGCATAAGCAAACACGCGGTTAGCGCCATGTTCTTTTAATGCTTCAGCAGCTTTGCATAAAGTGCCACCAGTATCGATCATGTCATCAACTATGATGCAATCACGGCCTTGAACGTCACCAATAATGTGCATTACCTGAGCCACGTTCGCCTGTGGGCGACGTTTATCGATAATGGCAAGATCAGTATCATCCAATAGTTTGGCTACTGCACGAGCGCGAACAACACCGCCAATATCAGGAGACACAACAACAGGGTTATCAAATTTCCGGGAGAGCATGTCTTCAAGTAGCACTGGGCTACCGAATACGTTATCAACCGGGACATCAAAGAAACCTTGAATTTGCTCAGCGTGTAAGTCACAAGTCAATACGCGGTCAACACCCACGCTCGACAAGAAATCTGCAACCACTTTCGCTGTAATAGGCACACGTGCACTGCGTACACGGCGGTCTTGACGAGCATATCCAAAGTACGGAATAACGGCAGTAATACGACCCGCTGATGCACGGCGAAGCGCGTCAACCATTACAATAAGCTCCATGAGGTTATCGTTAGTTGGTGCGCAAGTAGATTGGATAATAAACACATCCGCACCACGTACATTCTCGTTTATTTGAACACTGATTTCACCGTCGCTGAAACGGCCTACAACTGCGTCGCCAAGTTTGCAAAATAAACGATCGGCAATCTTAGCAGCTAGATTTGGGGTAGCGTTACCAGCAAAGAGCTTGATGTCGGGCACTTTATGAACCTCAGATGTTTGCTTTACGATTAAAGGCTAGATCAATTTTACGTGTTGTCACTCAAAACTGACCCAGAAGATATTATGTAATTAGAGCTGCTCAAGCCGTATTTTTAATGGCGACTTATTCATCCCTTTTGCAACAAACCCTCGCATATGAGCCGGCAATTCGGCTAAAGCGTCAAGTGCTTGTTGCGAATGTGTAAATTCCCCGAACACGCATGCGCCTGTTCCAGTCATTCTCGACGGCGCATATTCTACCAGCCAGCTTAAGGCATTGGCAACTTGAGGGTGCTTAGTTGTGACCAATTTCTGACAATCATTGGTCCACTGCTGAGTCATTAAGCTGTTCATATCCAATTTAGGTGTGTTGCGTGGTAGATCAGGATGCTGAAAAATATCCTTAGTTGACACATGCACATCAGGGACAATAACTAAGTACCATGGTTCAGCGGGTTCTACTGTGATCAATTGCTCACCGACACCTTCGGCGAATGCTGATAAACCATTAATAAAAACAGGAACATCCGCACCGAGTGTTAAGCCTATTTCAGCCAGTTTACTGGGTGACACATTGGTTTTCCATAAGGCATTTAGTGCCACTAATGTGGTTGCTGCATCCGATGAACCACCGCCTAAACCACCACCCATAGGGAGTAATTTGTCTAACCAAATATGCGCACCGCCTTCATATTGGGTATAACGCTTGAGTGACTTTGCGGCTTTAAGAATTAAGTTATCGCTGTCAGCGACAGAATCGGAGATAGCAGAGTGTAAAATTAAATCGTCTGTGTTGGTAATATGAAAATCGAGGTAATCGCAATGGTCAATAAATTGAAATAAGGTCTGTAATTCGTGATAACCATCAGCTCGCTGGCCGGTAATGTGTAAAAATAAATTTAATTTTGCTGGCGCAGGCCAACTTGTTGAAACGGCTGATTTACGTAAGTGAGTTGGTTTCATGTTTGTTTAACTACCTTGTTAATGTGCCAGCAATTAACATTTATTGTTATTGGGTTTTGGCTGCTACAGCTGTCCATTGATTAGTTTGAATTTTTATTTGCACATTTTCTCTCTCAATCTTCAACAACTTAGGCACAAGCGCGCCGCTTTGTTGTTGCCAACTGAGAAAACTCACTGACCAGTTTGCCTGAGGATCGTAACTGATGACTTGTTTAATTGTGCCATCAGGATTATAGCTGACAATTTTATCATTGCTGCCAATTTGGCCAGTGATCCATAAAGGAAGGCTATCAAGCGGGATTGACCAACCGCTAATACCTGTCAGTAAATCTTGGGCGTTACTGTCGCGATAGGTTTTGCCGTCCACTTCAAGCGTCGCCATGCCTTGATTTGTCTTGAGGGTTAATACTGTCGTACCTAATACTGTGGTTAAACGCAAGTCATTGGCAGCGGGTTGGTGTAGCCAGTACAGATTAGTGCTAAATTTATCTTCCGCTGTTTTAACGGCAATTTTACCCTGCAGCTCCCATGCATTGGCTTGAGCTGCATTGGTCACATTGATAGGCGTAAAATCTTCAGATGGAGTCACACTACAACCGGTTAACAAAAGCAACGCGGTGATAATAGCGGTATAAAAGAAAGATGCAGATAATCGCAATGGATTGCCTATCAGTTGCTTAAGATTTTCTTATGATACTGGGCTTAAGTCATTATGTAAAAATGCTTTTAGCAAAATTAATGTGATATTAATGTAAGGGTTTGCATAATGTTTATGTGAACCATAAATAAATATTTAGACATTTATTCGGTTTTGTTAAGCCAATTGTGTTTTTAGTCGGTTCAATTCAGTAGAATAGCCTAATTAACGTCACCGAAAAGAACTTGATACCATCAAATGAGCCTAGTAATAATCGGGATAAACCATAAAACCGCCACGGTAGATTTGCGTGAAAAAGTCGCTTTCTCTCCAGACCGCATTCATGACGCCATGAAAAGCTTGGCTAGTCGCACCCGTACGGGCGAGGCTGTTATTGTGTCGACCTGTAACCGTACTGAGCTATATTGCAATAATGCTGAAAAGGAAGACATTATTGAATGGTTGGAGGATTACCATAGTATTGAGCACAGCGACTTAATGCCGTGTCTCTATGCCTATGAAGAGCAAGTTGCCGTGAAACATTTAATGCGGGTAGCATCGGGGCTGGATTCACTGGTACTGGGTGAACCACAAATTTTGGGACAGGTAAAGCAAGCGTTTGTTAAAGCCAAAGAGGCTGGCACGATTGCATTGACCATTGATCGCTTGTTTCAAAACACCTTCTCTGTGGCCAAAAAAGTGCGCACTGAAACCGAAATCGGTGCCGCGGCAGTTTCTGTCGCCTTTGCCGCCGTCAGCATGGCGAAACATATTTTCTCATCATTGAGCACCACTAAGGTGTTACTCATTGGTGCTGGAGAAACGATTGAGCTGGTGGCCAAACACCTTAAAGATAATGGTGTTGCCTCTATGGTGGTGGCAAATCGCACTATCGAACGTGCCCAAGCCATGTGTGAAGAGTTTAACGCTACCGCCATTACCCTAGAACAAATACCAGATTTTCTCGCTAAAGCCGATATCGTGATATCCTCTACCGCCAGTCCTTTGCCCATTTTAGGTAAAGGTATGGTCGAAAAAGCGCTAAAACAGCGTCGTCATCAACCTATGTTGTTGGTGGATATTGCAGTTCCAAGAGATATTGAAGCAGAAGTCGGTGAGTTAGACGACGCATTCCTTTATACTGTAGACGATCTGCATAGCATAATTGAACAGAACATGGCTTCACGTAAAGAAGCCGCCGAGCAAGCAGAATTAATTACTGAAGACCAATCACACTTATTTATGGAGTGGATTAGGTCTTTAGAGTCAGTCGACAGTATTCGCGAATATCGCAGCCAGAGCTTGGCGATTAAAGATGAATTAGTTGAGCGCGCCTTGAATAAAATATCTCATGGCAGTGACAGTGAGCAAGTGATACTAGAGTTAGCCAATAGGCTAACTAATCGTTTGATACATGCACCGACACAAGCGCTTACTTCAGCAAGCCGTCAAGGCGATTTGAATACGTTAGGCCAATTAAGAACTGCGCTTGGTTTAGATAAAAACTAAGGTTAGCGAGCTAAATGAAAGAATCCGTTATCCGCAAGCTTGAAGGCTTGCTCGAGCGTAATGAAGAAGTATTAGCATTATTAAGTGATGCTACCGTGATTTCGGATCAAGACCGTTTTCGTGGATTATCAAAAGAATATTCTCAACTTGAAAATGTAGTCAGTAGCTTCAAGGCGTTTCAACAAGCTCAAAAAGATTTCGACTACGCTAAAGAGATGCTTGAAGAAGACGATGCTGAAATGCGCGAAATGGCGCAAGATGAGTACAAGCAATCTAAACAAGTGTTAGAAAAACTTGAAGATGAATTACAAGTTTTACTCTTGCCTACCGATCCTAATGATGACACTAACGCGTTTCTTGAAATTCGTGCGGGTGCCGGTGGCGATGAAGCCGCTATTTTTGCGGGTGACTTATACCGTATGTATTCGCGTTATTGCGAAGCGAACCGTTGGCAGATAGAAGTCATGAACGTCAACGAAGGCGAGCATGGCGGCTTTAAAGAAATCATTGTTAAAATCAGTGGTGATGGTGCTTACGGTAAATTAAAGTTTGAGTCTGGTGGACATCGTGTTCAACGTGTACCAGAAACCGAATCTCAGGGCCGGGTTCATACTTCAGCATGTACAGTCGTGGTATTGCACGAAGTACCTGAAGCTGAAGCGATTTCGATTAATGCAGCAGACTTAAAAGTTGATACATTCCGCGCCTCTGGTGCCGGTGGGCAGCACGTTAACAAAACTGATTCAGCGATTCGTATTACCCATATTCCATCTGGCATTATTGTTGAGTGTCAGGATCAACGTTCACAGCATAAAAACCGTGCCCAAGCGATGAGTGTTTTGGCTGCGCGTATTCAAGCTGTTGAAGATGAAAAAAGACGTAGTGCAGAAGAAACTACCCGTCGTAGTTTAGTGGCCAGTGGCGATCGTTCTGAACGTATTAGAACGTATAACTACCCACAAGGTCGAGTAAGTGATCATCGTATCAACTTAACACTATATCGCTTGAATGAAGTCATGGAAGGCGACTTAAATGTCTTGCTTGAACCCATTATGCTAGAACATCAAGCCGATATGCTTGCCGCGTTAGCTGACGACTAAGGAGTTCTCTTGACGCAGTCTTCGTATTCAACAATTGCTGAAGCCCTGCAATGGGCTTATTCACAACTAGCCGCAACCTCTGAATCTGCTCACGTAGATGCAGAGGCATTGCTATTGCATTGCTTGAATAAAAATCGCAGTTTTTTATATACTTGGCCTGAGCGACAACTGACGAGTGAGCAATTTAAAGCTTATAGCCAGATGATCGCTAAACGTCAAAATGGCACTCCGGTAGCGCATATTATTGGTGAACGAGAGTTTTGGTCATTACCTTTTATTGTTAATGACTCAACGCTTATTCCCCGGCCTGATACTGAAATTTTAGTTGAAACCGCACTGAACTTATCTGTGCGTCACAATGCCAGAGTATTAGATTTAGGCACAGGAACCGGTGCTATTGCATTGGCGTTAGCATCTGAACGACCTAAATGGCGGATTACTGCCATAGATAATGTTCCAGAGGCTGTCGAGCTTGCTAAAGCTAATCGCGGTAATCTTAACTTACCAGACGTTGAAATTATCCAGTCTGATTGGTTTTCAGCCGTTAAACAGCGCGATTTTGATTTGATCGTGTCTAATCCTCCCTATATTGATGAAGCCGATGAACATCTTCATTTAGGCGATGTTCGCTTTGAACCGCAAAGTGCACTCACCGCTGGCAATGAAGGCTATGCCGATTTGTATTATATTGCTGAGCAAGCGCGTGCTCATTTACTTACTGGTGGTTATTTATTGCTTGAACATGGCTATGAACAGGCGATTAAAGTTCGTGAGAAATTGATTGAACTTGGCTACCACAATGTGGCTACCGTTCGAGACTTTGGCAGTAATGACCGCTGCACGCTTGGGCAATGGATGGATGAGTAATTCAGTATCTACAGGTATATATCTCGCTAAGTAAATAGCAATAATCCAAATATTAGTATGCGGCTGGTTGATCGAGTAAACTAGGCGCCTTTTATTTTTACCTTTTTTTAATGAGACTTAATTAATGGAAACATTTTACAGTTTATATCCAGCGGTAAAGCATACTCACATGATGTTTATTGCCATGAGTGTGATCTTTTTTATCGTGCGTTTTGTTTTACATTTACGCAAGTCTCCCATCATGGAAAAAAAGTTTGTTAAAGTAGCACCACATGTCATTGATACGTTTTTATTACTATCAGGCTTCACTTTGTGCTTTATGATCAAACAATATCCTTTTGTCGATCCATGGATGACAGAAAAAATAATCTGTGTTGCGGCCTATATTGCTTTAGGTGTGATGGCACTTAAATCTAACCGTAATAAGCTGTTTAAGTTTTTTGCTTTTATCGGCGCAATCGGTTGGGTAGTGTTAGCGGCCAAACTGGCTTATTTCAAACAAGTCGTCTTCATGGGTTAATTGGTTTTAATGGCAAAATATCTTCTTGATGATGCAGTTTCGATACCTGAAACTGCATTTGAGCTCTCTGAACATCTTGGCTTTTCAACATCTAAACCTGCTATGTGGGCGTGGTATGAAATGGCAGGTTCAGTATTGAGTCACTATGTTATTGACCAACAAGCGCGCCTTGAAGGTCTGTTTAAGTGGTTTTACAATGATTTAGGTTTTTGTGTTCGAGACGACTATTTTAGCGTCGAGGCTGCAGATTTAAGCTATTGCGTGTTAAAGCGTCAAGGCAATAGCACTACACTATCAATATTGTTAATTTTATTGGCTAAACAACTCGACTTAACACTCGAGGCGGTTTTATTACCCGGTAATACGGTATTAAAAAGCCAAGTGAATGATGTGGTTAAATACCATGATCCGCTAACCGGTAAAGAACTTAGCCGTCATCAATTGCATGCGTTAGTACGTGGTGAACTGGGTAATGCGGCTAAATTAAAACCAAGCCACCTTAAAACGGCTACGCTCAAACGGTTAATTAGCCGTATGTTACATGAGCTAAAAGCGGGTTGTATCGTCAGTCATAAATTTGAACAGGCAATGGAATGTTGTAATTTATTATTACAATGGCATCCAGACGATGTGCATCTTAATCGTGAACGTGCTTTTATTGCCCAACAGTTAGGTTGCATTAAAGTGGCCATGTCGGATTTACAACACTTCATCGATTTGAGTCCGCATGATCCTGTGATTGAACTGGTTAAGATTCAATTAAAGGAACTCAGTCAACATATGCAGGTTTATCATTAATGATTTGATAACCTGCAACCTAGGCAGCTTTGAGTTAACTCAAAGCTGCTTTATTCGCAGTGAACTTCTTGCAAGTTGATTACCAGCGCGCAGCAGAGAAGTTATCATCATCGATTTTCATAACAGCAAAAATAATAACAATAACAACTAAAAATATAATGTATTTGTAAGGGAGAACTCTACATGTCAACGTCAGCAATGGTGAGCAATGATGCCACCGCCCTGGGTATACTCGCCGTTATTTTAGGTTTTGTTTTTTACACAAGCTCGTCCACTCATCCTTTTTGGCAAAAGTTTTATAAGTACATTCCAGCTTTACTACTGTGTTATTTCTTACCTTCATTATTAAATACCTTTGGTGTGATTGATGGCCATTCATCACAATTGTATTTTGTTGCATCACGGTATTTACTGCCTGCATGTTTGGTATTATTAATTTTAAGTGTTGATTTAAAAGCTATTCTTAGCTTGGGCCCTAAAGCGGTTATTATGTTTTTAACCGGTACGCTTGGGATTGTTATTGGTGGGCCGATTGCATTAATGACAGTGTCGATCATCGATCCATCACTTTTAGGTGGCAATGGTCCTGATGCGGTTTGGCGTGGCATGACAACCTTAGCGGGTAGCTGGATTGGTGGTGGTGCTAACCAAGCTGCAATGAAAGAAATTTATGAGGTTGGTGGCGAGATATTCTCCGTTATGGTGACGGTTGATGTCATCGTTGCCAATATCTGGATGGCCGTGTTGCTCTTTATGGCGTCAAAAGCCAAAGAGATTGATGCCAGAACTGGCGCTGACACCACAGCCATTGAAGCGCTGAAACAGAAAGTCGAAAAGTATCACGCCGAAAATTCGCGCATTCCTTCGCTGCGCGATATTATGTTGATTGTGGCAGTTGGTTTTGGTGTCACTGGTTTTGCCCATTTTGCAGCTGATTTCTTGGGACCGTTTTTCGAAGCTCATTATCCATGGACCGAAGATTATAGTTTAACCTCTAAATTCTTCTGGCTAGTGGTTATTGTGACTACCGTTGGTTTAGGACTTTCATTTACTCCAGTGCGTCATCTTGAAGCGTCTGGTGCCTCTAAAATAGCTTCGGCATTTTTATACATTCTGGTTGCGACCATAGGTTTGCATATGGATGTGTCTAAAATAATGGATACGCCGATTTATTTCTTAGTAGGTATTGTGTGGATGTTAGTGCACGCAGGGTTAATGTTATTAGTGGCTAAACTCATTAAAGCCCCATTATTTTATATGGCAGTGGGTAGCCAAGCCAACGTTGGTGGAGCTGCATCAGCTCCCGTAGTGGCAGCAGCATTTCACCCAGCCTTGGCACCTGTAGGGGTGTTACTGGCAGTATTCGGTTATGCATTAGGTACTTACATGGCTTGGCTATGTGGTCAGTTATTACAAATTGTTGCAGCGTAATGCGCTAAGAGGATCAAATGGATCAAAAAATTATTCAGTTAACTAATCATGTTGAAGTCGCCAACGATAAACCGTTTGTGTTATTTGGGGGCATGAATGTACTCGAGTCACGTGATTTAGCCATGTCGATTGCAGAGCATTATGTGGAAGTGACCCAAAAGCTTGGTATTCCATACGTGTTTAAAGCTTCGTTTGATAAAGCTAATCGTTCATCGGTTAACTCATACCGTGGTCCAGGTATGGAAGAAGGTCTTCGTATTTTTGAAGAAATAAAATCAACCTTCAATGTGCCAATTATCACCGATGTACACGAAATCTATCAGTGTGCACCAGTCGCCGACGTTGTTGATATTATTCAGTTACCGGCTTTTCTTGCGCGTCAAACAGACCTGGTTGTGGCGATGGCGAAAACCGGTGCCGTTATTAACGTTAAAAAACCGCAGTTTTTAGCGCCGCATGAAATGCGTCATATCATTACTAAGTTTAATGAAGCGGGTAATGACAATATTATTTTATGTGAACGTGGCAGTAGCTTTGGTTATAACAACTTGGTTGTCGACATGCTGGGCATGGATGAAATGAAGCAAACGGGTTATCCAGTGATCTTTGATGCTACCCACGCACTGCAACGCCCAGGCGGACGTGCAGACTCTGCTGGTGGACGTCGTGCACAAGCAACTGAACTTGCGCGCAGCGGTATGGCATTAGGGTTAGCAGGCTTATTTATCGAAGCACATCCTGATCCTGATAATGCAAAATGCGATGGCCCATGTGCACTCCCATTGCATTTATTAGAGAAATACCTAACCCAGATGAAAGCGGTTGATGACTTAGTAAAATCATTCGAGTTCATTGATACCAGCAAGTAAATTATTAATAGCATTGGATGACTAATAACTCGATAAGTTGATTATTAATCACTTTAGCACTTTATAAGTGTCTTTTAATCGTCGTAAACAGTAATCTAATTGCCCTTGTATAAGCCCTGACTTTTTACCAAGTTTCAGGGCTTTTTTAGAGCAGTAACCAATATGTGGATCATGTTTACCTTTCTCGCCGCATTCATGCAGGCGTGGCGCAATGCATTTCAAAGCAAGCTGAGTAAAGACGTCAGTGTGGCAGGCGTAACCTTGGCGCGCTTTATTTGGGCTGGTCCCATCGCAGCTGTCTATCTATTTAGTTTGCATCAATATTCCCCTACTGCAATACCCACTTTTAATGCCAGCTTCTGGGGCTTTGTTATTGGTGCTTCATCAATGCAAATTTTAGCCACAGGGCTTATGGTGAAGCTGTTTAAAATGCAGAACTATGCCATAGGTGCTGGGCTAGCCAAAAGCGAAGCCTTAGTAGCCGCTATCCTTGGGGTTATCTTTTTTGGTACTCAATTATCAATACTAGGTTGGATAGGCGTTGTCATCGGCGGTTTGGCAGTCATGTTGCTCAGTAGCAAGCAGGGTTTTAAACAGTTATCACTGAAAACGGTATTATTAGGGCTTGCATGCGGCAGTGCTTTTGCGTTGACATCCTTATGGGTAAGAGAAGCCAGTTTAACCCTACAAGGGCCATTTACGCATCGTGCAGCCTGGGTATTGCTGTGGGTTATTGGGTTACAAACCATAGTGCTAATTGGTTATTTACTGGCAAAAGATAAATCGACTTTAGCAGCCTTGTGGCAACGACCTAAATTAACCTTAGCCATTAGCGTTTCCAGTTGTATTGGTTCGATTGGCTGGTTTAGCGCAATGTCGTTGCAGGCTGTACCGTATGTGAAAACCTTAGGTCAGGTTGAGGTGTTTTTCACCCTGATTATTGCGACCTTTTGGCTGAAACAGAAAGTGAAAATTAATGATGTTGCCGGATTACTGCTAATCGCTATTGCGGCAATTTTAGTGATGTGGAGTTAATATTATTAGGCTTACTGAGTCGTAAAACTCTCTCGAGGAGAGCTTGATTTTGGGGAACATCAAGCTGATGCGCCTTAGCTTGCTGGCAAATATAGCCATTAATCTCATGAATTTCAGTGGGTCTACCGTGAGCGACATCTTGATACATAGATGAAAAGTTAGCTGAGGTTAACGCAATCACTTGGTATACCCGCGCACTCAGTGCTGCTTTATCTAAGTTGATGCCATCACATTGAGCCACTTGGACTAATTCATCAATAATTGCCGCAATCTGTGCTTGGTATTGAGTCGCGGCTAATTGACCATTAGCACACTGATTTAATGCAGTTAATGGGTTTATGACTGCATTAATCGCCAGCTTTTGCCATAACACGGGTAAAACAGGCTGATGCCATTCAATGGGTTGATGGTCACTGTGCAGATGATTTAGGCGCATCTTTAATGCTGTCGGCATAAGAGGGCCGCTAAAATGCCCCAGTTGGGTTACGCCAAAGCCGCTGTGTTTTACTTGCCACTGATTTTGTTTCAATGCCGCCTGCGATGTTGTGCCTAACGTCAATCCTTGATCCTTTGCCAATACAGCAGCCACCGAAAAGTGGGAGCCTAAACCATTGTGAAGTAATACAATATGGCATTGAGGAGACAGTTTGGTTAACAAGGGGATAAGTGCTAGTTCAACTTGATAGGCTTTGACACACACAAGCAGTAATTCAACCTGGGCTAAGCGGTTATCTTCGGTGCCCAATATGGTCGCTAATGCTTTATGGCATTGCTGCTTATCGTCAATAAAATCCAGTTTTTGTTGCCGAGTTTGTTTATCTCGGCCAATAAACATCACATCGTCTACTTCTGGCGTTGGCGAGCAGACAGTCAGTTTGTGATACATCAATTGCCCAATTGCACCCGCGCCTAATATGGCAATCAGTCGATGACTATCGTGCGTGGATGATGGTGGCAATAGTGATGTTTTTACCATGTTTTTTAGCGATTCGCTTTTAATTTACGGTATTTAATCATCGAAAAATGCACTAAATAAAACAGGGCAATACCCGTAAGATCAGCGATAACATCGGCAGCTGATGCGCTACGATAGGGAAGACGTGATTGGATCAGCTCAATCAACACGGCATAGGTCGCCAAAGCGCTACACAAAAAATACCAGCGTGGTTTAAAAGCGTAATGAGCTAGGTAAGCAAGCGCAAAAAAGCTACCTAAATGGCCTACTTTGTCCATATGAGCAAAAGTCTGCGGATAACTTGGTTTTGAAAAAACAAGATAGCTTGTCACAATGATGGCGACAACTAAGGCAAGCTTGAAAATATTTTTATAAGTGATCACGAGCGTAATATTGGCCTAGTGAAGCGAGAAGATGGCTAATAATAAGAAACCTACTGAAAATTGTCACTCATTAACCTCTCTGGAAAGTCATAATTGTTATAGTCGAGCCATTTATACTGCTGATAATCGTAAGTTAATCATCGTTAAACTCAGTCTAAATAAGCCCTTTAGTGATATTATCAATAAAAATAGCTGCTTGATGATTTTTTGTTAATCAATCACCAGTTAGTCATTAATAACCTCGTGATGACATCTGTGGTCGCACTCCACTATCCCGATAATGACTCCTAGTGTAAAATAGCAAAATATATATGTGATGAACCAAAGAGGAAAGCAAGATGCCATCTATGGATATTGTGTCAGAAGTTGACGAAGAAGAATTACGCAATGCGGTAGAAAACTCCCGCCGTGACGTTGCTGGCCGATTTGATTTACGTGGTAAAGAAATTGACATTGATTTGAAAGACAATGTGGTTACCTTAAAATCAGAAGATGATTTTATTTGTAAGCAATTAGTCGACATTTTGCGCATTCAGCTGAGTAAACGTAACGTCGATCCATCATCAATGGAAGTTGATGAGAAAGCGGTTCATAGTGGAAAAACCTTCAGCTTAAAAGTAAATTTTAAACAAGGTATCGACTCACTGATTGCTAAAAAGCTAGTCAAAGCTATCAAAGACAGCAAGCTTAAAGTACAAGCTGCTATCCAAGGTGATTCAGTTCGTATCACTGGTAAAAAACGTGATGACTTGCAAGCTGTTATGCGCCTAGCGAAAGAGTCTGATCTTGGCCAACCATTCCAGTTCAATAACTTCAGAGATTAATCCTGAAGACAGCCATTCTGAACAGAAAAAGCCGATATGGGTCACCCTATCGGCTTTTTTATTAAATTAAGCGAATTATTTTTTTTAGTTTGTTAGGAATATGACCGAGGCTGTCGTACGTCATGGCATTTTTCCCGCAACAATGGCTGTAAAAATGGTGACGGCAATCTATTTATTCCAATGACCAATATTGAAAAATTGTTTTAAAACGCCCAAGAGGGTAGACATCCATTGCAACAATCCTCATGGATGACTAATCATATACTCGTTCTGAGATGTATCGACATGAAACCAGCATTGTTAGGCGACAGCATGCTGTTTTTCTCTGAACAATATACCTAAATAATATTTGCTGCTTTAACCGCATCAACAAACGTCCTTGAAACGGGGACTTCAAGGTGATTGCTTAGCAACAATGTCATTTTCCTATTTTGTTTATTTACTGATACGACCGCATCACTTGCCACCCACCATGACCTATGAGTTTGTAAGCCAGGAAACCCCTCAAGCTGTAGTAAAGCATCTTTCAGACGCATCAATAGCATGTGACTACCTTTATCGGTATGCACTTTCAAATAGTGATCGTCCATTTCTAAGCACAATAATTGGCCGCGTTTGTTGATGGGTAATAACGACATAAATTGCTCAATTTGAATACTCTTGGTATCAGTCGTTGAGGCATGCTCTTCAATCACTTTTGTTGATAATTCCAACTGCTGTTGCTGTTGTTTAACATGATTCTGCCACACACTAAAAAAGGTAATAACACCGCCAATCACTAATGTCTTAGGCAGGAAATGAACAAAGTCATTGATGAGATTAATAGGGGAATTAAAAAATATCATGGTGATTAATGGCACAACTAAACTCATTAATATACTTGCTATTAAAGATGATATTGCAACACGTAGCCAAGGAGCACTGAACTTCTCAGATAAATATTTATGCCCTAGATTGATTAACGGTGAATAAATAAAATAACCACAAACACACGTAAAAACCCAATAGCTAATTGACATAAAGACCGGCAGCTCATGCATGCCAAACGGTGCTAAAAAACCAATAAAAAGTCCTATAGATATTACAACAAGTAGTTCTCGCAGTAATTTACTTTTATTAAAAGTAAAGTTTACCGATTGATTTTTAGTAGATATTTCACGAATCGCCAATGGTACACATTCCTTTTTAGTGACATCTTACGAAGTTTTTAACCCATTTTACGTAAAGCGGCTGTTGCTTTTCTAATGCCCATTCTATCGTCTATTTAACAAGACGCAACGGTGATACTTCACCAGCATATTCCAATTTAACAAGTCAACGTGCCTGCACAATGACACCATTTGCTAAGGATATAAAAATGAGCATCAACAGCCAGAAAATAAATGTTAACAGCAATAAATTAACCCAAGTCATACTGACCTCAATACACTGCAGTTCATTGTTTACTTCATCGGTTTTTGCAGCAGATATCTCTTTTGAAATAGAGGGCGTTAACGCTCAACCCAGTAAGATTTACGCACAGCTGTTTAATAGTCAAGACAGCTATTCAAAAGGAGAGGCATTTAGTGCTACTTATCTTCAAGCTAAGCAAGGTATCAATAAGGTTATTTTTACTAATATTCCTGTCGGTCAATACGCTATTCGCTTCTTTCAAGACGAAAATAATAACGGCACATTAGACACCAACCTATTTGGAATGCCATCAGAAGGTTATGGATTTTCAAACAACGCCAAACCTAATTATGGTCCAGTTGGTTATCAAGATGCGGCATTTACCGTAACCGAACAGCAAGATCCCGTGATTAATCAAACCCACATTATCTACTAACATAGGGAAGTGCTAATTATGCAACGTAGACAGTTTTTAAAAAGCATGGCTATAGTCGGTGCATCAAGTGTATTGCCCGCATCTGCAACCTTACTTACCGCACCCTTAGCTCCGGCTATGGTCAATGTTAAACAGTTATTTAATGATGCTTTAGCTGTTCATCCTGAATTGATTGGTTTTGCCAATGTAGAACGTAACTTTGAGCCACAAACACTTTCACTTGAAGGGCGTATTCCAGCAGATTTACATGGGGTATTTTATCGCAATGGCCCAGCAAAACATGAAAGTGGAGCCATCCGATATCAACATGCCTTTGAAGGTGATGGCATGTTGCAACGTTTTGAAATAAAAAATCAGAATATCGTCCATCGCGGCCAGTTTATTAACACACCAAAATTTAGCCAAGAGCAACAAGCCCAGCAATTTGTTTACTCTGGCCCTGAGACCAAAATTGCCCATGCGCTACCGGTGGTGACTCCTGACACAGTCAATACCGCCAATACCAATATCATTGCTGTTGGTGATGATCTTTGGGCGCTTTGGGAGGCTGGGTCTCCGACAAAAATAGATCGTGATTCAATGCAATTTCAACAGCAAGTTCATTTAGGAGCAGAGTCAAAATACGCCAATACTTTACAAGGGCTGCCTTTTTCTGCTCATCCAAAAGTGGATCCTAGTGGTGATATTTGGAATTTTGGTTTGCATCCATCAGGTAATATTGTGCTCTATCATCTGGCATCGAACGGTAACGTCAAAAATGCAGGGGTAATTAACACTCAATATCGTGGCGCAATGCTGCATGATTTCCTCATCACAGACAAGCACCTGTTGATCATTCTGCCATCACTGTTTACTGATAAATCTATTGAAGGGCATTTTGAACAAATTAAATACAATACTGACATTCCAATGAGGGTGTTAGTGATTAGTAAGCAGTCATTGACTGTTATCAAGCACTACGAACTTCCAGCGGGTTTTGTATTTCATTATGGAAATGCATGGGAAGAAATAAATGGCACTATTCATTTTGATGCGAGCTTGTATCCCGACGTGAATGTATTGCATAAGCTGTCTAATGTTATGCAAGGCAAGATTGAACAGGCCAGTACAAAAGCAAAAACAGCGCTGATTACTCTGCATACAGAGGGTCATTACAGTATGCAAATAATGCCAGGTACGAGCGAGTTCCCATGCGTGTGTGATCATGTGGTCGGTTTAAAAAAACCACTATTTATACCATCTGTCAGCCAAAACCAATAGCCTATGGAGTGATACATTATCATCTCTCAACACCGACACTGGCGCAGAACAGCATTACCATTTTGGGGCAGATTACTTAGTTGAAGAGCACATTAGTGTTTGCCCAAAAGCGATGGAAAATACCGGCTACTTAATCGGTACCGCGCTACATGTACCGACAAAGCGTACTTGTTTGAATATCTTTGCAGTGAATGATTTATCTTCAGGTCCCATTGCAAGAGCATGGCTACCATACCATCTGCCCCTGGGATTTCATGGTAATTTTATGCCGAGTTGAATACCTTCAACATCACCAAACGCCTCGATAACGTTATGCCGTCGTAGTCCATCCACAACCTAGTGGCTTATTCAATTTGAATATCACAGCGGTGAACTAAAGGAGCTGCGGCGTTAACTACAACACATTTCGTCCAAAAGTAAGCCCGTTGTTTAGATTTGATTGTTCTATTGAGCTCTTACCGGCAGACAAGCATGACGTTAAATTGAAGAGAGAAATTTCCCGTGTAGATGAATCGGCGAGCATCTCAAACCGCGACATTTTGGCGCCGCCCACATGGATGCTTACCTTAAAAATTAATCGCTGGCGTCTCGCTTAATCATCTGCACTAGGCCTGCACCAGGCGGTTAGTTTCAATCACGTCATGGTGTACTTAAGCAATGTTAATTAGGCGAGATTAATCAGACTTGTCATTCTCTTTAGCCAGCGCATAACCTTGTCACCAAAATCCAACTGAAGTTTGCTAACACCTAACACCTAACACCTAACAGCCCAAAAAAGATAAAGGCAGATTCTGACTCAGAAGCGCTACCAGAATGACCTCAACTAAGTATTACCGAGTTGAGGTAAAATTGAACATAGCGTTACTAAAGAGGTGGTTTAGCCACATCTGTTGATACATCAATTGAACCATCTAATGATTGAGCCTGTGCCATCACTTGTAGCTGCGATCGATTAACCAACACCACTAATAACAGCACAGGAAAACCAATCAAACTCGCAGCAATGAAAAAGTTGATATAACCAAAAGCATTAACATATAAGCCTGAAAATCCGGCGATAAATTTTGGAAACAACAACATGATTGAGGATAACAAGGCATATTGTGTTGCGCTATAACCCGTACTGGTTAAACTCGATAAGTAGGCAATAAATGCCGCAGTCGCGATACCAGCACTAAAATTATCCACCGAGATAGCCAAGGTTAAAAATGGCACGTTATAGCCAATATAGGCCTGCCAGGCAAACAACAAGTTAGTTACCGCAACTAATAATGCGCCCAAGAATAGAATTTTCATGGTGCCATAACGCATCAGCAATACTCCGCCAAAAGCGGCGCCGACTAAGGTCATGATTAAACCATAGACTTTACTGATAAAAGCGATTTCCTCTTTGCTGAAACCGATATCGACATAAAACACATTTGCCATTATGCCCATGACAATATCGGAGATGCGATAGCATGAAATGAGCAACAAAATCAGAATGGCACTTTTGCCGTGACGTTTAAAAAAGTCAATAAAAGGCAATACGCTAGCACTGTATAACCAGGCTAACGTTCCGGCGATTTTGGCTGGATACTTGGCTGCAAAATCGGCTCTTAGTTGCCGTTCTTTATCGTCAGCGTATTTAGTATCAACCTGAGGTTCTTTGCTGCATAGGGTGGTAATAATGCCAATGCCCATTAACATTGCCATGGCAAAGTACGCTGTTTGCCAAGCTTGTAGATTGTAAGCATCATCACCTGGTGATACCCAAGCTGCTATGGTTAAGGCACCTGCGGTGGCAATGATCATCGCCCCTCGATAACCGACCTGATAGGCTGCTGCGAGTGCTGCTTGCATTTTTTCTGGAGCAGATTCAATTCGAAAAGCATCAATGACAATATCTTGAGTCGCTGAGGCGAAGGCGAGTAGTAGCGCGCACAAAGCCAAACGTTCAAGATTAACCACAGGATCGCTGATCGACATACCCAGTATGGCGCCAACTAAGCACAATTGTGCAAACAGCATCCAACCTCGTCTTCTGCCTAAAAAACGCGTAAATAAGGGCAGAGACATACGGTCGACTAATGGTGACCATGCCCATTTAAAAGCATAGGTGAGTGCTATCCAGCTAAAGTAACCAATGGCGGCTCGGTCAACGCCTGCCTCACGTAACCAAAAGCTCAGCGTCGAAAAGACCAGCATTAATGGTAAGCCGGCAGAAAATCCCAGCAAGAGTAAGATTAATACTCGTTTGTGGTAATAAACCGATAATGCTTCACGGGTACGAGCCCAAAAAAACCGACATAAGACAACTGGATAATGGAGAATGGCTCTAGCTTATGTTGCAAGAGGTTTAGGTTCAAGCCATTCTAAAAGATTATTCAGCCAGTTTGAGGTTAAACTAGAATGCAGACCATAATTGAGATAATTGACTTAAGGTCTGATACCTATACAGCTTTGTGGCACATTGCCACCAATATTGATGTAGTCGCAACAGTCATGCACTTGTTGGCGTAAATATTGATTGCCTTTAATGGCCCAACCAGACCAATGATCAAAACAATACAATAAGTGCCAAAACACTTTTTCAGTATCACTGGGTTGCTCAGTTAATTGCTTGGGATTGTTTGATATAAATTGCCACTCTTCTAATACATCCCACATGTACAGTTGTATTTCTTTGTAATCTAATTGATTGTCTAAAAAAGCTTTGCCGTAATAGGCAAGTTGTGGGGCTTTGGTTTCAATGAAATCATTAGCCGTCATAATATTTACGTCCTTGAATATTAGAAGTACGGTGCCAAGAGTTGCGCAGCTAATTGTCTGAAAGAGTAAACTAGATTATAGACGTTAATCTGGCGATTAACGTGATAAGCATTAAAAAAAGAGTCATATTTGTCATTCTATAGTGCTATTTCATTGATTTATAAGCTAGTAAAAATGTAGGGGGCTAGGTAGTCGGATGATTATGTTAAACATCCCTTGGTGTTGGTTAACGTCAATCATGCACTGGTATTTGTGCTGGTCCAGATATTTTTGAAACTAAGAATTTTTGAGACTAAGCATTAAGACAATATCGATGGTAATGCGCTTATTACCATCGATAGGTATAGATCAGTCGTGGGAAATTAGCGAGGCAGTAAAGTGGCTTTTTTTAGTATTACGGTTTTTACCGGAAAATCGGGCCAGTTTAGGGTGCTATTATGTTCAGTCGGCATCAATGAAATGGCTTCTAGCACATCCATCCCTTTCGTGACTTCACCAAAAACGGTGTAGCCCCAGCGGCGTTTAGACGGATCTAATTTCTTATTGTCACCCATGTTGAAGTAAAACTGTCGTGTGGCTGAATGGGGGTCATTATCTCGAGCCATGGCTATTGTGCCAAGAGCGTTCGATAAACCATTGCCCGACTCATTTACCACTGGCTTTAGCGAAGGACGTTCTTCTAATTTAGGAGTTAAGCCACCACCTTGAACCACAAATTCGGCGATTACCCGATGAAAAATTGTATTGTCGTATTCACCCTTAACCACATAAGTTAAAAAGTTATCGACTGTAAGTGGCGCACGGGTTCGATCTAACTCAACCACAATTTTCCCCATAGACGTGTCTAACTCTACTTGTGGATATAGGGTGTCTTTTTGAATATCGACTTCAGCATTGGCGCTTATGCTGGCCAATAACAATAAACAAGTGGCAAGCCATTTAAACATAATATGCAATCCTTTTGTTGGCATCTTTCGTGACTCATCGCTGCTAAGCCGTGGTCAATTAACGTTGAATAAATTGGTGTAACTCTTCATCGTTAAGAATTTCAGTCGTGAGTTTATCCACTAGCTTGGTGATATCTAATTCAAGCGTGGCAAAATCAGGGCTCAATGGACCCTTTAAGTAGCCGTTAGCATTATATGTTTTAGTAAATTCTTGCTGTGAATTTTTAGCTAGTACATTAATCACTAAACGTGTTTTAGATTCAAAACTGAAGGTGGTATCAGTGACATCTGCTAATAAATAATTCAACTGAAATTGCACTGAATTTCGTGCGGCGGGGTCTATGACATAACCAGCTTTGATCATCCCATTACGAAATAATTTGTCCAGTTGTTGGCGGATAGGTTCACTGGCACTCACTAATCTCGGTGTTTTGCCTTTTTCGTTGAAACGTACCACAAAACTGGCTTCGCGGGTGTCTATGGTGTCAACCATTACCGGATAATCAGCTTCAGTTTGTAACTTGACGGGCCCCAATGTGGGATTGAGACCAACATGAGTTGGCTCATAACTCGCACAAGCTGATAGCAATAATGTAGATAGTAAAATAGGGATCAATAACTTCATGAGGCAACAATAACAAGCAAAAGGTAGATAAATGATACCAGAATTTGTCTGGGTTTCCAGCATCGCTAAGGTTATGTTGTTATAAAGATAAATTCGGTAATGAACGCCTCGAGGTATATAGCTAAGTCAATAATCAATAACTTGTTTCAGAGGTTCAATTTAGATGCCGACAACAATCTTACGGGGTTGTTGACATTAATCACTGATCAATTCAGGTTAGTATTATGCAACTTAAGTTTGATAAACAACATTATGTAGGTAATGCAATGCAACATAAACAGCCACAATTGGCGCCAGATAAATTGATTAATGCCAATGGCCAGCCTGTATTTGGCATGTTTGATGGGCTTGTTGATTCACTCAACGTTGATCAGTTTGCTTACTCTACGGTAATGGACAAACCTGCATCAGCAGTGGCTAAGCATTTTGATTTTAAGCAGTTCCAATTTGTGAGTATTATCACTCCTCATTATATCGTTGCACTTGCGATTGCGGATATTCGTTATGTTGCTAATGGCTTTTGTTACCTCTATGACATCAAAGCTAATAAGCTAACGCAAACACAATGGCTAACCCCATTAGGGCTTGGCTGTAAATTAAGTGACTCACCTAAGCATGGGCGCGCTGAGATTGGCCGGAAAAGCAAAGGAATTGTTATTGATATTGTCGACGGCCAATGGCATGTCGAGATTAATCTTGCAGACATACAAGCCAATCTGCGTATTCAGCCTGCACCATTGAGCTTACCCATCTGCTTGTGTACCCCAACGGGTTATAACGGTTGGACCTATACTCAAAAGCACAATGGTTTAGCCGTCACTGGACAATTAACCATTCTTCATGAACCACAGCCTTTGCAATATGCATTGGCGGGTTATGACTTTTCAGCTGGATTTATGCGCCGCGAAACTAGTTGGCGTTGGGCTTCAATCAATGCTCAAACTGACGATGGTGTTATTGGGCTTAATTTGGCCGCCGGGGTTAACGAAACTGGTCAGACTGAAAATGTAATGTGGATTAATGGTCAACGTCATTTATTGGGTGGTGCACAGTTTGATTTTAATCGTCACTCACAACAAGATGGATGGCATATCACGACTAATGATGGCAATGTCGACTTGCATTTTAGACCATTAAATCAGCGCAGCGAAAAGCTCAATTTAATTTGGTTAAAAAACAACTTTAGACAATATATTGGCTATTTTAGTGGCGTGATTTGCGATAACAATGGTAACCAATATAAGTTAACTAATCAGTTTGGCTTAACTGAAGACCATTTTGCCAAATGGTGATAAATACTAATGGTATCTACGAGGTGAGTGCTTTTTTAGCCTATGGCTTACGGATAACTAAAAAGCGCTTATTGGAAGCGGTTTACTAAAATGGCTTTGGCGCAACAAAGCGCTAGTACAAACCTTGTTAAAATAATAATAAATAGAAATGGATAACAATATGGACATGGATTTACTGATTGCTCACCCTGAGTGGTTATTATTGGTGTTAGCACCGATCTTTTTCGGCTGTATTTTATTGGAGTGGTGGTTTGGCGTTCGCGCCCAGCGATTACCGAGTAATGCTCAATATCGCCCTGCCGAAGTGCTGTGTAATTTTGTATTAGCTGGAATGCATCAAGTGGCGGATATCATTGCAGGCTTATTTATTGCGAAAATCTATTTACACTTTTTCGGCTGGCGTTTATTTGATATGGAAATGAGCTTATTCACTTTTGCTTTATTGCTCATAGCTCAAGACTTTTGTTATTACTGGTTTCATCGCGCTAGTCATCGTATTCGTTGGATGTGGGCGGCGCATGTGGTGCATCACAGTTCAGAGAACATGAATTTCAGCACCGCTTTTAGACAAAGCTTAATGTACCCATTGGCAGGGATGTGGCTGTTTTGGTTACCGCTGGTGGTAATTGGTTTTGATCCTAACTGGGTGGTATTTGCGGTGTTGCTCAATCTAGGGCTGCAGTTCTTTGTTCACACCCAAGCGATTAGGTCGTTAGGGCCATTGGAATGGATTTTTAATACACCGTCCCATCACCGAGTTCATCATGGGCGTAACCCACAATACATAGACAAAAATTATGCGGGGGTACTGATTATATGGGACAAACTCTTTGGTACATTCGAGCCTGAAAATGAAACTGTGGTTTACGGTATTACTAAACCGGTAAACAGCTTTAATCCGTTAGTGGTGACCTTTAGTGAATGGCGCGAGATGTGGGGTGATGTTACCCAAGCCCAATTATCTCTAAAACAACGTTGGCGGATACTGTTTGCACCGCCTGCAACACATCAACAGTCATCAACTAAAACGGATGCTTAAGCTTAGTTAAATAGGCTTTAGGCTCATTTTATCCCACTTTGCTAGCTTTAATAGAGTAGATAAGTGGGATGAGATGGCCTTGATGCTTTAGCTGATATCCTTTGCTTGCCACAAACTCCAAACCCTCGACACAGTTATAAGGACTGTAAGGGTGCTCGTTAAACGCTTCAATGCTTAGGCCCGCCGCAATGAGTGCGCTAATCACTTCACTTATCGGATGTGGCCAAGTGACTACGGTTTCGATTTGGTCATTATGGTTTTCGGTGTAGGTGACTTCAGCTTCAATATCCGCTTGCAACTGCGCAAAATAGCCATAACCAGACAACACATCATTAAACGGGTGGAACTCAACTAAATGAAACTCACCGCCAGGACGTAATGCGCCCGCAATGGTTTGGGCCCAGCGAGTTAAATCGGGTAACCAAGCTAACACCCCATAAGAGCTGAATACGATGTCATATTGCTCGGTATTGTGGTCACCAAACTGATAGATATCATTATTGATAAATGTTGCTGGTAAGTGTAGTTGAGCGGCCAGCTTTTTGGCTGTTTTAATCGACTCGCTAGATAAGTCTACGCCAGTGACATTAGCGCCAAGTCTTGCCCACGATAAACTGTCTTGCCCAAAGTGACATTGTAGATGCAACAGGCTTTTATTGTGTACATCGCCGACTTGTTCAAGTTCAATGGGGTTTAATGATGACTTGCCTTGGATAAATGCATCTAAGGCGTAAAATGTTGAGTCAAGATGGATTTGAGTTCGCTGGTTCCATGCGTGTTTATTGATCGCTAAATAGTCTTTTGCTTGATTGTCCATTAAATAAAGTCGTCCATTATGATTATTGTCAAATTTTTATATAGCGGCCAATCAATTTATTTTATCGCTTGTAAAATGACAAATTTACCATTGGATGCCACAGTAGTGCAGTTTTTAAAAATGCGCTTTATTTTAACGTGGTAGGCTAAATGTCGATTACCGACAATATGTAATAAACCGCCTTTCTTTAAGCGTTTATGTGCGTCGACAAACATTTGCCAAGCGATGTGGTCGGTAATAGCTTCCCCTTGATGAAACGGAGGGTTACATAGCACTAAGTCTGGTTCAACATCTGCGGGCAAGTTACTCAGGCAATCGTCCCAATGGAAAAAAGCTTGTGGCGTTTGTTCTGTTTGTGGTTCTTGGGACTGAGCGTCTAGGGCGTTAGCATGCCAATTATGCTTTGCCGAGGCGATAGCCATATCAGAATCATCGACAAAGTGGATCTGCGCATGTGGATAACATTGCTTTGCATGTAAGCCTAAAATACCGTTACCACAGCCTAAGTCTATGATGTGGTTGAATTCACCTTTGGGCATGTTATCGAGCATAATCCTTGCGCCAATATCGAGCTTATTGGCAGCAAATACATTGGCAAGATTGCTCATCGTCAGTTTCAGTTCATCGACGTTCCAACTCACCGCTTGCGCTAATGAGCGTGGTTTACCATCGCTAATACAGCTGATTACCCGTGTTTTTTTCCACGCTAAACTGGCTGATGCAGGACCTAGATTCTTTTCAATACTGGCGAGCAATGCGGGGTTGATTGACTTGGCTTTAGCACCGATCAGTATTTGGGTTCCCGCTGGAAGCACAGTTGATAAACGCGCCAGTTGCTGGCCAAAGTAATGAAGATTCTTCGGTAATTTCATCAACACTAATTGAATATTGTCTGGCAGAGTATCGCGACTGTTAAACCATTGAATATTAGTCGGCGCCAGTTTGTTGCCTAATAAATTTTGCTGACATCCTAGTAAACTGGTTTTTGCGTCGGTTTCAACTATTAACTCACTGTTTGGAGCTTGTGCTGCTAATGCACATGTCAGCGCACCAAAATTATCATTAAGAATCGCGGTTGTGCTTGGGGTTATTTCTGCATCAATGAGGTATTTGATTAGGTATTCATCAGCCGCGTCCCATGCTTGTAAGTTGGATGCTTGTTGGCTTGGATAACGAAAAAGCTCAAGCTCTATACCTGAACAAGCAAATTGGGTTGTCATGACTGTGTTACCTAATAAAAAAGAATATCAATAAAATAGCCTAATATTATCTCAGATAACACCTAGTAGCGCGAGGCTTAGGCCTAAACAAGTTGATAAGAAAAATATGAGTTCAGTTTTACTATTTTATCCGTCAGCTATTTTCGCTAAGGCGATATTGATATTTAAATGCCAAGGGAGATTTTTTATAAAACAAGATGCTAAGAGTACCTCGCTAGGGCAATCAAGCATTATTGGGTAACAATGTTCATGTTATACCGATGATTGCTATTAATTGTACTGTTAAGTAACATCAATCTATTGACTTAAAATAATGGTTTTCAAGGGATAATGATGAAAGGTGCTGGTGGAACGTCTGGCGGAATAGGTCAGTTCTTTATTGGATTAGTGATGATGTGTGGTGGCTTTTATATGTTATTAAATGCCATTAAAGTGACCAGTTCATTTGGCTTTAGTAGCCATTTATATCAGTTGGGTGGTTTTGGGCTTACCAGTGGTATGGTGATGATCCCGTTTATGTTTGGCGTGGGTATTATGTTTTATAATGGCAGAAACATACTTGGCTGGTTACTGACATTTGGCTCATTAGTGGCATTAATTTTTGGCGTAATAAGCTCGATTAATTTTCGATTCTCTTACATGAGTGCATTTGATTTAATTGTTATTTTGGTACTTAGTGTGGGTGGTTTAGGCTTATTTTTACGCTCTTTGAAAGCGATTGAAAAACGCTATCCTGAGTCTTAATCATGTTTGTGGATTGCAATAAATGCGTGTGTTAAATGATATTTGACGATTAACAGCCGCTAGTTTGAACATTTATAATGGGACGAACACCGGTTGAAGTTGCCTGACGGTAACGTAAATAACATGCTGCGGTGCCAGCATCTTCAACAATAACACCATGCCAATATATCCAGGCTCCAGCAAACACGCTGGGGCGTTTGTTCCAATCACCTTGTGGTAGGTTTATTAATAGATCAATCCCCTCAGCACTTCCATCTGGGTAACCATACGCCAGCTTAATATCAACACCATCAACATTAAGTGTCGTTGACGCAAGTCTTTCTACGCCGGCAATAGCGGCTTTGGAATAGGTTAACGTTGCCGCCGACTGCATTGCTGTTTCCATGCCATCCATAGTCGACACGATTGCATCAGTACGTAAATCAATAAATTTACTTGTAGCCACAACAGCTAATATGGCCAAAATTATGATCACGACAACCAATTCTATTAATGTAAAACCGCTTGACGCGCTTAAGCTATTCTTCATTATATTTTTCCTCATATTATTGTTAGTCAAAAGCAGGGCGGGGAGCTTGCAATAACAATATTGGCGCAGTATGTGGCAATATTTTATATGCATAAGGCTTTTAATACTGCAGCAAGAAGCCACAAACGCAGCCCAAGTGGGCTGCTACACGGCTTGCATTTTCATCAAATTAGTTTGTTTTAGGGTAATGGCTTATGTCGTATCCCTAAATAAACCATTAAGTTGTTCGTGCCGAACGAATGTTAACTAACAAATTTTAACCAACAAGGTTCAGTACCCGCTTAGCATTATTTTTGCTGAACAATAATCAGGTGTTTTGGGTGCTTGTAGTTAAAGCATCTACAATGTTTTGTTGGTACTATCAGAATATCTTAGTTATTTATGCTGGTTAATACTGTGACGAATTCAACGACTACTGCAACCGCGGCAATTTCTCCTACTAAATCTTCTCCACCGCATCCTGTTCTGCCTTGGATTTTACAGTTTCTATCGCCTTATCGTTTGAAGGTAGTGGCAGCAATAATCTTTTTGTTTATTGGATCGCTAGCATGGCTATCGCTTGGGCAAGGTGTGCGACTGATGGTGGATGAGGGCTTTGTTGCCGATAACGCAGGGCGTCTAAATGAGATTATGTTGTTTATTATTGCGATAACTGCGGTCAGCGGCACAGCGGTTTTTTGCCGATTCTATCTTATGACATGGCTCGGCGAGCGGGTTAGTGCTGATATTCGATTACAGGTTTACAGTCATTTAATCGCGTTATCGCCAGCTTTTTTTGCCACCCAGCGAACTGGTGAGGTGATTTCACGATTTACCGCAGACAGTACTTTATTACAAAGCGTTGTTGGGTCGAGTTTATCAATGGCATTACGTTCAAGTGTCACTGTGATTGGTGGCATTGTTATGATGGCGTTTACCAGTGTTAAATTGACTGCATTAGTCTTATTAGCGGTTCCCTTGGTACTAGGTCCTGTGAGCTTTTTTGGACGAAAAGTAAGGGCTTTGTCGCGTAAAAGCCAAGATAGAGTAGGCGATCTAGGTGCTTATATCGATGAAACGTTACATGAGATTCATACCGTTCAAGCGTATACCCATGAAGCTAAAGACCGTCAACTTTTTTCCGACCGTGTTGAGGCGGTAATGGATGTGGCGAAAGGCCGTATCAAGTATCGTGCACTACTTATATCAACCGTGATGTTCTTAAGTATTGCCGCCATTGCCTTTGTGACTTGGATTGGCGCCAAAGACGTTATGTCTGGCAGCATCACTGGCGGGGAGTTGTCTGCGTTTATGTTTTACGCTGTGATGGTCGCAGGTGCTGTAGCGACTATTAGCGAAGTCTTCAGTGAAATTCAGCGGGCTTCTGGGGCGGCTGAACGGTTAGTGGAATTAGTTAACACCCCAATAGACATACCTCAGCAAGCTGTACCAGCGCAATTGGTGCTGCCTGTTAATGGTTTACTCAGTTTTGATAATGTGAGCTTTGCTTATCCATCGGATCTTGGGCAAGACGTGATCCGCCAGCTGTCGTTGACGATTGCTCCTGGTGAGCGGGTGGCATTAGTGGGTCCAAGTGGTGCAGGGAAAAGTACCTTATTCGAATTGATGATGCGCTTTTATCAGCCCAAACAAGGGCGAATTTTATTAGATGGTATTGATATTTCGACGCTATCATTGGCTGATTTACGCCAACAATATGCACTGGTACCGCAAGAGTCGGTGATTTTTGCTATGAACGTACTCGATAACGTGCGATATGGTCGTTTAGATGCCAGTGATGAAGAAGTTAAGCAGGCTTGTATTGCGGCTAAAGCCGACGAGTTTATTAGCGAGTTTACCCAAGGCTATGCAACTTATTTAGGTGAACGTGGCGTGCGCTTATCTGGTGGTCAAAAGCAGCGGATAGCGATTGCTAGAGCGATTTTAGCCGATAGGCCATTACTGTTACTTGATGAGGCCACTAGTGCGTTAGATGCTGTGAGCGAGATAAAAGTTAAGCAGGCGCTTGATTCTCTAATGGCTCAACGTACCACAGTGATTATTGCCCATCGTTTAGCGACAGTGATTAATGCCGATCGGATTTTTGTCATCGATAAGGGGCAATTAGTTGCCAGCGGAACCCATAGCGAATTGATGACCAGTAACGAATTATATCGTGAGTTTGCTAGCTTACAGTTATTAATGGATAACGATGAGCCCGCAATTTAATCAGCTCAGAATTGATTGGCTAATTCGGTATGTTAATCGTTCATCAATAAACTATATGCCTTAGCATCTTGTTTATTGATGAACGGGACGCGGTATTATCGACAAGCATTCACCTTAGGGAGAATGTTCCAAACCATCGATTGCTAATCAAGCAGACTTGCGTAATTCACGACGTAAAACTTTACCTACTGTGCTTTTTGGCAGTTGTTCGGTAAATTCAATAATACGTGGGACTTTATAAGCCGTGAGTTGGCTTCGACAATAATCATTAATTGTCTGTTTTACTGCCTCAATATCCGTTGGCGGCTGTTTTAATACAATCACTGCTTTTACCGCTTCGCCAGAACGTTCATCTTCCACCCCGACGACCGCACACTCTAGCACTAGCTCATGGCTTGCAAGTACGTCTTCAACTTCATTAGGATAGACGTTAAAGCCCGAGACAATAATCATGTCTTTTTTACGATCGACAATGGTGTGATAACCATCAACACTGGCAATACCAATATCGCCGGTTTTGAAAAAGCCGTCTTTAGTCATGACGTTAGCGGTTTCTTCGGCTTTATGCCAATACCCTTGCATCACCTGAGGTCCGCGAACAGCAAGTTCTCCTGCTTGACCGATAGCCACTTCATTGTCATCCATATCAAGCACTCGCACTTCAGTGCCCAAAACGGGTTTGCCAATAGTGCCAAGACGCTGATGACCAGGTGCATTAAGGCTGACGACAGGTGATGTTTCAGACAAACCATAGCCTTCTGAAATCATACAACCAGTAGTTTGTTGCCACAAATTAGCCGCGGCGCTGGTTAAGGCGGTACCACCTGAAATGGTTATTTTCATTCTGCTGAAATCTAAGGCTTTAAATTCGGGTTGATGACATAAACCGACAAATAATGTGTTTAAGCCTGCAAACCCAGTAAAGGGATAAGCTTTCATAGTATTGATCAACCCTGCAATGTCGCGAGGATTAGGGATTAATACTGAGCAACCACCTGATTCAAAATACAGGACTAAGTTAACCATAAAAGCATAGATATGATAAATCGGTAATGGCGCGACAAATACATCATGCCCTTCGTTCATGGTGCTGGCAATTCGCGATTTCACTTGGCCTGAGTTGGCTAAAAGGTTGCCATGATTGAGCATAGCACCTTTGGACAAACCGGTTGTGCCGCCAGTGTATTGCAGTGCAATTAAGTCATCATGGTTGGGTTTTATTGGGTTATATGGATGTTTGGCACCTTCAGCAAGCACGGCCATAAATTCTACTTTACTAAATGGTGTTTCTGGCTGGCCTTGTGGCTGAATAAGGTCCATTGCATGCGTTGAAATAACTAACTCGATAGCGGTGTTATCGATAACCTTAGTTAATGTTGGTAATAGATCAGATAATACAATTAAGGCTTTAGCCCCTGAGTCATTAAATTGATGAATTAGTTCACGTTCTGTGTACATAGGATTTGTATTCACGAGCACCATCCCCGCGCGAATAACCCCATAAGCCGCAATGACAAACTGAGTAATATTAGGCAGTTGGATTGCGACTCTGTCACCCGCTTGCAATGAGGTGCAATGCTGTAAGTAGCTGGCAAAATAGCGTGAATCACGTTCTATTTCACTAAAGGTGGTGCTTTTACCAAGACAAGCATACGCAGTATTGCCAGCGAACTTTTCACACGCTGTTTCGATTAAATCAACAATGGATGAGTATTGATCTAGGTCGAGTGTTGAATCAGCATCATAAGGCATGCTATCTCCTTTTATGTTTGAGTTATTATTATAGAAATCAAACGTCCGTTTAGATTATGTTGACTAACCTACACGGGTCAATATCAATTGGCAAAGCCTCACTGATATTGATTTGAAATTAGCTTGTTCATTTCGGGTAATCCTCTAAAAACTTCTAGGATAAAAATGCAGCTTTAAGTGTAAAATTATAATTACACTTAAAGTTTGTAGTGATTATGTTTAAAATATTTACTTATTGAAAATAATTCGTTTTGTGATGTATGTCACTAAAAATCAGAAGCTTAGATCATTATTGTGTTGGTTAATCTTTAGCAGGTGCTTATTTATCCCAAAAAGTGTTAGCAATTGTAATTCAATTGTTATAGAAATGTAGTCGGGATAGGGATTATTTCGATAGTGTGACGTGTTTTTTAGCAATTTTTGTAAAAGACATAGTCGACAAACAACAATAATAAGCAGTTGAGAACATAATAATGATGATGCAATCAAAAAAATCTAAATTTGGTATTAGCTCTTTAAGCTTAGCCATTTCATTTGCACTTGCCGGAACGGTAATTAGCTCTCAAGCTTTTGCTGAAGATGAAGAAGCTGTAAACAAAGAAAATGTTGAAAAAATCGCAGTAGTCGGTTCGCGTGCTGCACCGCGTTCAATTGGTGATTCACCGGTTCCAATTGACATCATCAGCAGTGATGATTTAAAGAAAAATGGTTCAACTGACATGATCGACATGTTAGTGACATCTGTGCCTTCTTTTAACTCTCGTGCGCAACCTATTAGTGACGCAGCAACGCTAGTTCGTCCGGTTAACTTACGTGGTTTACCGTCTGACAGTACGCTTATTTTGGTTAACGGCAAACGCCGTCACCGTGCGTCAGTTATTGCTTTCCAAGGTGGTGGCATTAACGATGGTGCTCAAGGTCCAGATATTTCAGTTATTCCAGGTGTAGCATTAAAGCAAGTTGAAGTATTACGCGATGGTGCTGCAGCTCAGTATGGTTCTGATGCGATTGCGGGCGTTATGAACTTTGTATTAAAAGACGCCTCTGAAGGTGGCTCTATCACCGTCAGTCAAGGTGAATACTACGAAGGTGACGGCGCAGCAACTACTATTGATGGTAACATCGGTTTACCGTTAACTGATGATGGCTTTGTTAACATCAGTGCGCAATATAAAACCGCTGATGCGACTAGTCGCAGTGTACAGCGTCCAGATGCCGCTGCGATTGCCGCCGCTGGCAACACTTCAATTCAAGACCCTGCACAAACATGGGGTAATCCAGAGATTAATGATGACTATACTGTTTTCATAAACTCAGGTTTTGATATTAATGATGACACTCATTTATATGCTTTTGGTAACGTCTCTTCACGTGAAGCAACAGGTGGTTTCTACTATCGTAACCCACATAACCGCGGTAATGTGTATTCCAACGATGGTGGTGAAACATTACTCGTAGGTGCTGTTAATGGCGATCAATCAACTTGTGCGGTTGTGCCAGCTAATGTTCCTAACGTGCTTGATACCCCTGAGTATCAAGCTATGGTCGCCGATCCAAATTGTTTTGCGATGAACCAAATTCGCCCAGGTGGGTATACACCACAATTTACCGGTAAAATTGAAGACATGTCTTTCTTTGCCGGTGTTAAAGGCGAGTTAGGTGAATGGATGTACGATGCCAGTGCAGGTACAGGTAGTAACAAAGCCAGCTTTGGTTTAAAAAACTCTCTTAACCCATCGTTGGGCTTAGATACGCCAACAGACTTTGACACTGGTTCTTACGAGCAAGTTGAAACAACGGTAAACCTTGATTTCTCGCGTTTTGTGACTTTAGGTGGCATTGAAGACATTAGCTTTGCTGCGGGGGCTGAATGGCGTAAAGAGTCATTTGAAATTGGTCAAGGTGATGAAGCCTCTTGGATTGCTGGCCCTTACGCAGACCAAGGTTTCAACATCGGCTCACATGGATTTAAAGGTTTTGGTCCAGAATCAGCTGGTAAAAACGACCGTAGCAACATTGGTATTTATACTGACGTTGAAGCGTATTTAACCGAAGACTTCTTACTAGGTGTCGCACTTCGTTACGAAGATTTCTCTACTTTTGGTGACACATTAAACTACAAGTTAACCGCGCAGTATGTTGCAACGGATGAATTATCGTTCCGTGCTTCACACAGCACCGGTTTCCGTGCACCTACAGTCGGTCAAGAAAACGTAGTTAATACGCAAACATCGATTGTTAATGGTGATTTGATTCAGACCTTTATTGCGCCACCAACAAATCCATTAGCGGCTTTCTATGGCGGTGAAGTGCTTGAGCCTGAAGAGTCTGTTAGCTATGCAGCTGGTTTGGTGTATCAATATGAAAACTTGTTCTTAACAGTTGATTACTACAACATTGAAGTCACCGGTCGTATTGCTCAGTCAAGCCAAATTTCGGTTAAAGCAAGTGATTATGATGCATTAAGAGCTGCTGGTGTTGAATTCCCTGAACTGATTTCAGCGGTAACCTTCTATACCAATGACTTTGATACCACCACTCAAGGTGTTGATATTGTCGGTTCGTATACTACTGAAATGCTTTCTGGCGATGCCAAGTTTAGCTTAGCCTATGGTTGGACTGATACTAGTGTTGATAAGTATGATCCAGAAACAACTGATGCAGGTAAAGTTCGTCGTTTAGAAGATGGTATTCCAGCACATCGTGCCACTCTAACGTGGGGCCAAAGCTGGGATGATTTAAGCATGTCTGTGCGTGCTAACTATTTTGGTGAATATTACGCAACACATGCTGATGATACTTCTGATTGGGGTTCTGAGGTTGCTGATGCTGCAGTGACTATCGATCTTGAAGTGAGTTATGCGGTACTTGATAACTTAACGGTATCTGTAGGTGCTAATAACATCTTTGATCAAGAAGCGCAGAAGCTAAAAGATGGCACATTAGGTGAGTTAGGTGGAGTGTACTACGAAAGTGGTCCATTCGATTACAACGGTGGCTTCTATTACGGCCGTGTTAACTATCGCTTCTAATATAAGTTAACTGCCATTGTTGTTAATGGCACAATATCGAAAAAGACTGCTTCGGCAGTCTTTTTTATTTCAAGTATCACAAGGATGATAATTTACTGGGCGACTAGAGATAACGCTTGATAAAGGTCATCGATAATGAGCGCTTTAGGCAACTCAATCCCTTTTGGGTAGCTAGGGCCATACACTTTATTAAACGGCGTACCTGCAACAGCCTGTTGCCCCATGTATTGCTCTATGACCGCATCGGCATGGGTCCAGTTACCTTGCATGAGGATAATATGCTGTTGGTCTAATTGGTTTACGACTTGTTCACGGTGAAGCACATTGGCTTTATTGGTCTGGCAGGGCACACACCAATCAGCTGTGATATCAACAAACACAATATTGCCCTGTGCAACATAAGAGGCAATTTTTTCGGGCTGTAGCGGCTGCCAACGAAGCATTTGGTAAGCTTGATAGTTTTCACCTTTATTAATAAAAGCGAGCACACCAGCAAAACAGATCCCCATAAAAATGAGCATGACAATAATCAAGGTCGGAATCGATTTACCTTTAATTTTAGCCCTGATGAGTAACACCACGGCACTAAAAATAACCAAGAGTAATATCATCATTAATGTCGCCATAGGTTTCCCCTGTAAATACGTTATCATACCCATCCTTATCAGCGGCGCTACACTAGCAGCGCATGCTTAACTGGTTGTTAAAATGTATTTTGCACAAATTAGGTGACTACAAGTAGAGGAGTGTTATGACGTTAAGTACTTGGCTGGGATTATTGGCGATATGTTGTTTGGGGGCGATGTCCCCAGGCCCCAGTTTAGCCATGGTGGTGCGGCATACCCTTGGCGGTGGCCGATTACACGGTATCGTCTGTGCTTGGGCACATTCAATCGGTATTGGTGTCTATGCTCTGGTAACTCTATTGGGTTTGGCAGCAATATTAAAAGCATCGCCGGTTATTTTTAATACCATCGCGGTAACTGGAGCGATTTACTTAGCTTGGATGGGGATGCAAGCACTTAGGTCTAAAGGCGGAATGCAGCAAAAATTGGCGGCGGGTCAACCCACAAGTCTGTGGATTGCAGCAAGAGATGGTATGGCTATTTCATTATTTAATCCCAAAATACTCCTGTTCTTTTTGGCTTTATTTAGTCAATTTGTATTAGCAGCTCAGACTGCTATTGGCCAAGGTTTAATTGTGTTTACGCCATTAATCGTTGATGGATTATGGTACACCATTATTGCATTTTTGTTGTCTCATTCTGCCGTGTTGCCTAAGTTACGAAATCAGGCCAAATTAATTGATAGGCTTTCAGGTGTGGTGTTAATTTTACTCGCAATGAGGGTGATTTATACTCTGCTGTAATATCTGAATTTTGCGACTATAAATAGTCATCATGATATCGGCTAGGATGAACCGTATTGCTGACGGTGCAAAATGAGTCAGTTATGAACAACAATGCCTAGCAATAATCTGTTAGGCATTATTGTTATAACGCGTCATATGTTGGTTAAACGCCTTTAAACATTTGCACGCTGTCATCGCTTTCTGGCTCTTGTTGCTCTGCAGCAATAGGAGGATTAGCGATGTGGTCTTCTAAATTCTCTTTTAACATTGCTTTAAATTCATCAGAAAACCAAGCGAGTGCATGATCTTTTTCCGCAGCAAGATTAGCTGATTTAATCGATGCTTCAAACGCGTTAAAACGAGCAGAGGCAAATCTCATTGCGGTACCGACTTTGCCAATATCATTTTCTTGTTGGCTAAGTTGATTGGCTAAGGCAATAAATTGGTCAGCTATTTGATACATTGTTAATTCTGTTTTGGCTTCAGACATCATATCCACTTTGTTGGTGAGTTAATTTTCCAATGAGTGTAACGTCTTTATTTGAAAATTTCAGGTAAAAAATTAGCTATCAGGATTTGAATCTATCAAGACCTCGCCGTTACGCGAATCATAGTATATGGACACCAGTGGTAGTAAATTGTAGTAATAACGGCACTGATCTGGATTGATATATTCAGCTCTATAATCCGATATATCCTTATCTGCACTAATTGAAACACTTGGGCCATCTTGTAATAGCGTAGGCCAGACTGAGAGACAGTCATTATTATTATCCAGTCTTGGCGAAGCCTCGTAAGGTGGGTAATTCTGTGCTGGATAACCCCATTGGTTGATATCAAGTTGGCCATCGGTTCCAGCTTGACTGAAAATCGCTAAATTATCTGCCGGGCCAGAATACCCCATGGCTGCCCATTTCATGTGCGCTAGGGTTATTGCTGACGAAAATGCCCCACCAGTGACTTTTACCGTAGCGATTTTAGCATCTCTGCCGATATCAACAAATTTTGGTAAGGCAATCATTGCGATAATCCCAAGTATGATGATAACAACGACGAGTTCAATAAGGGTAAAACCATTTTTAGGGGTGTTTTTGTTATTATGTAATGGCATCATATTAGGCATAAAAGTGATTAATCTGTTGATAGTAAACTAAAGACTGAGCTGTTCGCTAATTTATCGCTAACTTTTTGAAGGAATACATTAGATGACTTCCCATTGGCAAACCTTGTTTGAACAACAACAATCACAGCCATATTATCAAGATTTGATGCACTTTATTGCCTCACAAAGGGCCGCTAATAAGGTTGTTTATCCACCGGATGATGAAGTGTTTGCTGCTTTTAATTTAACGCCCTTGTCAGCGGTTAAAGTCGTGATACTAGGGCAAGACCCTTATCATGGCCCAAATCAAGCTCACGGGCTGTCTTTTTCGGTTAAGAAGGGCATAAAACCACCGCCTTCATTGGCTAATATCTATAAAGAGTTAACCAATGACATTGACGGCTTTGTGATCCCAGAACATGGTGATTTAAGCGCTTGGGCTAAGCAAGGGGTGTTGTTACTCAATACTGTGTTGACAGTAGAGCAGGGGTTAGCTCATTCACATGCTAAAGCTGGCTGGGAGACATTTACCGATAGTGTGCTGAAGTGCTTAGATCAACAAGCATCACCAATCATATTTGTGTGTTGGGGCAATCACGCGATTAAAAAAGGTCGATTGATTACCGCACCTCATCATCATGTAATGAACGGCCCACATCCATCACCCTTATCTGCTTACCGGGGCTTTTTTGGTTGTCATCATTTTTCAAGTATCAATCAATTATTAATTAACCAGGGTAATAAACCGATAAATTGGCAAGTGTGATAACAAAAAAGGTGTGAATTTATATTCACACCTTTCTCAATACCGTTAGTCATAAAATCTTGTCATCAGAAAACCACTGTTTATGGTAATTGTTGAGCTCTTGATGATTGCTAACTACTGCGATTAACCGATAAGTGAGCCAATGAAATTAATGCCTGTTTGTAGTCATTATCAGGAAAAACCCCGAGTGCATCAATGGCTTTTTGTGCTTCAGCTTGCGCCTTTTCTTGGGTGTAAACTAATGCACCAGACTCGCCCAATGCCACTAATATCTCATCAATAGCTTTAGTACCGTCGCTTTGTTCAATCGCGTCTCTAATCAGCTTTTTAGCAGTATCAGACCCATTTTCCATAGCATATATCAGCGGTAACGTCGGTTTACCTTCGGCGAGGTCATCACCGATGTTTTTGCCGAGTTCGTCGGAGTTAGCGGTGTAATCAAGTAAATCATCGGTTAACTGAAACGCCGTACCTAGGTATTTGCCGTAATTGGCTAATGCCTGTTCTTGTTCCGGGCTGACATTTGCTAATACGCCGGCTAATTGAGTTGCCGCTTCAAATAATTTAGCGGTTTTACAGTAGATAACCCGCATATAGTTTGCTTCGGTCGTATCGGGATCATTACAGTTCATTAACTGTAATACTTCGCCTTCAGCAAGTACATTAGTCGTATGGGCTAAGACTTTAAGCACTTTCATGCTGTCAAGCTCGGTCATCATTTGAAATGAGCGAGTATATAAAAAGTCTCCAACCAGCACGCTTGCACTATTACCGAATAACGCATTGGCAGTTTCACGGCCGCGACGCAGTGTTGACTCATCAACAACATCGTCATGCAATAAAGACGCGGTATGAATAAATTCGATAATCGCAGCGAGTTTTAAATGATGTTCGCCTTGATAGCCAACAGCTCGGGCGGCCAATACAGATAATAACGGACGTAAACGTTTACCACCGCCATTGATTATGTAAAAGCCTAATTGATTAATTAGGGCTACATCAGATTCAAGTTGTTTATATATCAGCTGATTGACTGCTTGCATATCAGTGTCAGCCAGTTGACGAATGGCGTTTAAATCCATAATAGTCTCTGGTTGTTGGGCGACAGGCTTTGCACCCTTAATTAGTCATATCGAATTAGAGCGCATATCTTACAGGATATTAGTGCTATTTTTCAAAGTATGTATTTACACAATTGCGCTTACATTATCCTGATTTCGCGATAGTTTGCTGGATTATTGCCAATTTACCTATAAAATTTAGGCATAGATTAACTCAAACATGTTAACTAAATTTTAAAGAAGGCACATTAGCTATTAATGAATAGTGTGCAGTAATAGGGTCTTTTTTATTTGATAGTGAATTAGCACTTGCCGGATGATAATTCTTCGCGTAGAATCCGCGCCCATTGTCATTAAAAGTTTTTTAGCACCTAGTCTCGTCAATAATATGAGTTAGTGTGTTAGTCATTTGGAGTAAAATAGCCATGTATGCTGTTTTTCAAAGTGGCGGAAAGCAACACCGTGTTGCTGAAGGTCATACAGTTCGTTTAGAAAAATTAGAAGTTGCTACTGGTGAAACCATAGAATTCGATCAAGTTTTATTGATCGCTGATGGTGAAACAGTGCATGTTGGTGCTCCTTTAGTTGCTGGCGGTAAAGTCGTAGCTGAAGTAGTTGGCCACGGTCGCGGCGACAAGGTAACTATTATCAAGTTCCGTCGTCGTAAGCATCACGACAAGAAGATGGGCCATCGTCAATGGTTCACCGAAGTTAAAATCACTGCGATCAGCGCATAATTTAGGAGTCTAACTCATGGCACATAAAAAAGCTGGCGGTTCTACTCGTAACGGCCGCGATTCAGAAAGTAAACGTCTTGGTGTTAAACGCTTTGGCGGTGAATCAGTTCTAGCTGGTAACATTATCGTTCGTCAACGTGGTACTAAGTTCCACGCTGGTGTAAACGTAGGTATTGGTCGTGACCATACTTTGTTTGCATTAACAGACGGTAAAGTAAAGTTTCAAGTTAAAGGTCCTAATAATCGTAAGTTTATTAGCATCGAAGCTTAATTCTTTCTAAGCTAGATCTCGAAAGCCCTGCCTATGGTGGGGCTTTTGTGTTTTTTATATCATTAAACTGTTATAGGATAGTTTGATGATTTTGTTTATATGCAGTAGGCGATATCGTGATGAATGCTATCTTCAGCGCTTTCCTGCAAAACTCAGTTATTTGGGTTTATAATTACAGATTAAGTGGCGTCAGGAGTCAGTATGAAGTTTGTTGATGAAGCGAATATTCGCGTAGAAGCAGGTGACGGCGGAAGCGGTTGCGTGAGTTTTAGACGCGAAAAGTATGTCCCAGATGGTGGCCCTGACGGCGGTGACGGTGGTGATGGCGGTAGTGTATACCTACAAGCTAATGAAAACCTTAATACGCTAATTGATTACCGTTTTACTCGTTTTCATATGGCTGAGCGCGGAACCAATGGTCGTGGTCGTGATTGTACCGGTCATGGCGGCAGTGATTTAGTTCTTCAAGTACCTGTAGGTACTCGTGCTATTGACCAAGAAACAGAAGAGTCACTTGGCGATCTTACTTCGCATGGACAAAAGCTTCTCGTTGCTAAAGGTGGTTTCCACGGTCTAGGTAACACTCGTTTTAAGAGCAGTACTAACCGTGCTCCTCGTCAAAAGACCTTAGGTACTCCAGGTGAAGTTCGTTCAATCAAGCTTGAACTTTTATTGCTTGCTGATGTAGGTTTGCTCGGTATGCCAAATGCTGGTAAATCGACTTTCATACGCTCGGTTTCACGTGCAACGCCTAAAGTGGCTGATTATCCGTTCACAACTTTAGTACCAAACCTTGGTGTGGTGAATCCGCGTCCAGGTCAAAGCTTTGTTATTGCCGATATTCCTGGTTTGATTGAAGGCGCTGCAGAAGGTGCTGGTTTAGGTATTCGTTTCTTAAAGCATCTTGAACGTTGTCGCATGTTATTACACATTATTGATATCGAACCTATCGATGGTGTTGACCCTGTCTATTCAGCTCGCGCTATTGTTGGTGAACTTGAGAAGTACTCTCCAAAGCTTGCGGCAAAACCGCGTTGGTTAGTCTTCAATAAAACCGATTTGCTGCTCGACGAAGAGTTACAAGGTAAAATCGATCGCATCGTTAAAGAGCTAGATTGGCAAGGAGATGTTTATACTATGTCTGCTTACAATCGAACCGGAACTGAAGAGTTAAGCATTAAGATGCTCGACTACATCAGAAGTTTACCGGCTATTGTCGAAGAAATAACGCCAGATGCTGATGTTGAATTTAAATGGGATAACTACCATAGCGCTGAAGATGAAGTCGTTAATGAAGATTATAATGATGATTTTGACGATGATTTTGATGATGACGATTATGATGTAGAAGTGATCTATCAACGTTAATAGACTCATTTGAGGATATCGTGTACGAAGATAGCCAAAATGAAATTACCCGCCTTGTAGTGCGTTGTGCGCAACTACTGTTGGCTTATGGTGCTGAGTCTGATCTTGTTGAAGAGATTAGCCAGCGCCTAGGTAAAGCACTCGGTCTTGCTAGCATTGAGATATCAATTTCATCTAATGCATTAGTACTGACCAGCTTAGTACACGGTCGCTGTGTCACTACCACTCGTCGTATTCGTGCTCATGGCATTAATATGACGGTGATTTGTGAATTACAGCGAATTTGTATATTGGCAGAAAAAGGCATTTATGGTGCCAATGAAGTTCGCCGCCGCCTCGCTCATATTACCCCTAAAACTTATCCCGCAATCGCCGTAGTCCCTATGATTGGTTTGTCATGTGCCAGTTTTTGTCATTTATTCGATGGCGACATGATGGCATGTTTAATCACATTTTTTTGCCTCGTCGATTGGCATGATGGTGCGGCTTTTTCTAGCATCGCGCCATTTCAATTTATTGGTTAACTTTTCGATTACAGCATTCATTATTACTGTTGTTGCCCAAGCCGGTTATATGTGGCCAATTACCCATACTCCCCAAGTGGCAATGGCCGCAAGCGTATTAATGCTGGTGCCTGGATTTCCGCTGATTAATGCTATTTCAGATATGGTTAAAGGTCATATGAACGTAGGCATTTCTCGCTGGGGTCATGCAACGTTATTAACATTAGCTTCTGTTATCGGTATCACCATCGCCATGCAATTGGGGGGGATTTTCTAATGCTTGAGCTAATTAGTTTGTTATTGCATGACGCTTTTTTTTCCGCGATACCCGCTATTGGTTTTGCCATGGTGTTCAACGTTCCCAAACGATATTTACTCTATTGCGCTCTTGCTGGTGCGATAGGTCACAGTTCTCGAACCTTACTAATGCAATTTTCAATGCCGATAGAATGGGCGACATTTGCAGCCGCTGCAATTGTGGGCGTCGTGACGATTCGGTTTGCAAAGCAACATTTAGCCCCACCATTAATGTATGCTGTCGCAGCTATTATCCCTATGGTGCCAGGTACTTATGCATTTAATACCGTGATTGCTCTGATTCAACTGACCGCCCAAAGTCAAGTCAGCCCTGAACTCACTGCACAAGTCATTTTAAACGGCTTAAAAACGGTATTTATTTTAGGTGCGCTTGCCGTTGGGCTCGCGTTACCAAGCTTACTCTACTATCGCACCAGATCGATTATCTAACCACAAGGATTCTGCCTCAATGCGTATTGCAATGATTGCCGCAATGGCCAACAACAGAGTTATCGGCAAAGACAATAAAATGCCATGGCATTTACCGGAAGATTTACGTCATTTTAAGGCGATGACTTTGTCTAAACCTGTGGTAATGGGTCGTAAAACATTTGAATCAATTGGGCGGCCATTACCTGGTCGACATAATATCGTCATAAGTCGTAACAGCCAGCTGAGTATTGATGGCGTGACCTGTGTTCAAAGCTTTGATGATGCTGTTGCTGCTGCTGGCGATTGTGACGAAATAGTCGTCATTGGTGGTGGTCAGCTTTACCAGCAATTATTACCCAAAGCTGATATTTTATATCTTACGTTAATCGATCTTGATGTTGATGGTGACACCTTGTTTCCTGATTGGGATGATGGATCTTGGCAATTACAGAATTCAGTAAATGCAACAAACGACAAAGGATTGCAATATAGCTTTAACACTTTACATAAAAAAGTGTTAAATTAGGCGTGTTTAACCCTGAATTAGTTTGACAGCGATCTAAAATATGATCTCTATACATAGCTATATAACTATAAAAAAAATAAAGGAGTGTCAGATGCGTCTATTGCCTGTAGCTATCGCAGCCCTGATTGGATCATCTTTTGTATCAGTACCTGCTATTGCCGATACAGATCAATTAGTTGCAAATATTTGTGATTATGTGAAATCAGATGATAAAAACCGCTTACGTAAAAAAATGAAAGAGAGCCGTGTTAAATTACGTAACGTATACTCCAGTATTTCTTGTGATGGCAGCAGTTTATTGCGTACTGCCTACAAGTCGAACGCGGGTAATGTGGGTGAATTTATTGCTAAACGTATGCCATCATCAGATCTTGCTGCTCCAGAAGCTGACGGTAAAGCTATTTTAGATTGGGCTTCTGCCAATGGTTACGATGCAAGCGAAATAACAACAGCGATCAAAGACCGTCTTGGTGGTGGTGCTGAGTCAGATGATTAATCATCCGAATATGCAGTAACATAAAGCGAACCAGAAATGCCGATAAGTAATTATCGGCATTTTTTATGTCGGTAATTTATGAGCAAGTTTAAGAGTTTTATTTCGATTAAAGCCCATTTTAGTGTGCTATTTAACCTTGGTTGGGAATATAAACGTTTATCGAACTCTTCTCAGTCTCGCCAGCTGCATTGATTTGCAATAGGCTACATTGAGTATGAGTTTGATAAGAGCTAGGCCAAATGTTGCTATTAAGCTTTACTGATTCGATCCCTAACTTCAGTTGCGGTTATTTTTAACTGTTATATTCCGACTATAGTGGGTTAATCAATGTGATAAACCAGCGCTACCATCGATTAGGGTTAACCTTACATTTGATATTGATAGCAATAAAAAAGGCCCCAGAGGGACCTTTTATTTATTTGAGCATAATGGTTATCAATTAGACCTTAAACTCGCGTACAGAGGCTTGTAGCTCTTCAGCAAGCATTGCAACTTGATGACTTGATTGTGCAGTTTGATCTGCTCCGATTGAGGTTTCTTCTGAAATCGATGCGATATGTTCAAGTTTTTCGGAAACTTGTTGGCTAACGATATTTTGCTCTTGCGCAGCATGGGCAATATGATTACCCGAATCATAGGCTCGGTGAACCGACTTGCTGATAGTTTCGAGGGCAATATTAGATTGCTCGTTCTTTTCAACGCAACTGTTGGCTTGACCTCGACTTTGCTCCATTACTGCAACCGCTTCCTGAGTGCCGACTTGTAAAACTTCAATCATTTGCTGAATTTCACTGGTTGAATGTTGTGTACGTGATGCTAAGTTACGAACCTCATCAGCAACAACCGCAAAACCTCGGCCTTGTTCACCCGCTCTTGCTGCTTCAATTGCGGCATTTAGCGCTAGTAAGTTGGTTTGATCGGCAATCCCACGGATTACGTCTAAGATAGAACCAATCGATGCACTGTCTGAATGAACCTTATTAATTACAACACCGGCTCTGGCGACTTCTTCTGCAAGGGCAATAATGGTATTTTTACTTTCTTCTGCAAGGGTACGCATATGCTGAGTTTCATTGTCAGCTTGCTTAATCTCGTTGAGTGCTTGATCTGCGCTCATTGAAACTTGCTGTGCACTTGAGCTCAACTCAGTCGTCGCAGCAGCAACTTGATCGACTTGGCTCTTTTGTTCTTGAATACCTATCGTTGTTTGCGAGGTAATGGCAGAGGTCTCTTCAGCTGCAGCCGCTAATTGGTTCGAGCGATCGACAATACCAATAATAAGACTGCGTAGGCTGTCGACTAAGCGATTACAGTTTTTAGCTAATTCGGCAAACTCATCGTGACCTGTGTCATCTAATTTATGAGTTAAGTCACCTGATGCCAATACATTAAGGGCTTTATTGACTTTTTCTAACGAATTAGTCAGTGGTTTAACAACCGCAATACTAACGATAATAGCGACGACAATTGCCATTAATACTACTATTAGGGTTTTAATCGCTGCGGAATCAATAATATCTAACGCCGAATTACTAATATCACTTGCGAAAGTATCGATTGATTTTGCTAAAACAGTCATCTTCTTGTTGACGTCTTTAGCGGAACTTTGAGTTTCTACAAGTTGTTTAGCCGCGGCAAACTCATGACTTAATTGCTGCTGTTTCAGAGCGATAATTGAGTCATTACCCTTTAGCAAAGTAAATACTTTTGCGCTTTCAGCGGTTAAATCTTCTAAAGTTGAACTGTTTACAACACCGTTACCTTTAGTGTTGATAAAGTCTAATTTGGTCGATGCTTCGCTGACCATGTAATCGAGTTCTTTAATGATTAAGTCATATTTGCTTTGTTCAGTTGTCGCCACTAAATCATAAATTGTGGTAATGATATTGATGAATGTACTATCGATTACACTGGCGGTTGCGGCTAAACTACGTTCAGTTTCGTCCTCGCTAGTTTCTAGATCGATAATATCTAACAGAATCGATGAGGAGTCATCCGCTGCGTTTTCAAGATTACTGCGCATCTTAAGTAACTGTTCTTGTAAAGTAAGCGCACTTAGACGTTCAAGAAGCATCTTTGTGGCATTGGAACCATACAAAGTATAGCTTTTATTTAATGCCGCTAAGGGGGCTGAAAGCTGCGTCTGTTTACTGACTAAGTTGTTTAAGCTACTGAGGTCTTGTTTAAAGGTGTTATCTAAATCTGATAACTGTTTTTTTATGGCAGGAATTTGGGATGAACGAGTACTGTAATAAGCCAGTAGTGCTTCAATTTGTTGCGAGCTTAAGTTTTCACTTAAAATGCTCGTTCTTTCAAGCGCAGGTAAACTGATAGTGTTAAGAATCGTCGCTCCATCTTTAATTCTGTCATTACTCAGCATGGTTACACCACCGAGTACTATCAATAACAGCGTCACCACGGTAAAACCGCCAATGACTCTGGTCGCTACATTAATTTTCATACAGTACTCCGGCTATTATTATTTGATCCTGATTTTTCTGGTGTGTGCTGTTGCATGTCATCATATCGAATTTATTAGAGGGTGATTGTTTCTCAGGCAAGCGTAACAAATTCTACATTTAGTTATCGGCTAAATGCTACTTTAGTTTAACGTTAAACTAACCTTTTTTGGGTAATATTTTCATTCTTTTCAAGATGCCATAATGTGAGGTGCTCTCCCCAGCAACAACCAGTATCTAATGCCAGAATTTTCTGGTTATTTGTTTGCCCCATTAATGCTGCCCAATGTCCGAAAACTAAGGTGTTTTGTGGCACTATTTTCGATGGGAATTCAAACCATGGGCGTAAATCTGATGAGTGTTGTTTGCTGGGCGGCAATTTACACTTAAAATCAAGACTTCCATCTAAGTGCAAGAATCTCATTCGAGTTAAGGCATTGATACAGTAACGTAGCCTAGCTATACCTGCCAGTGCTGGCGACCATTGTTCGGTATCGTCGCTATACATTTGGCCAATTAATTCGCTTAAATAATCATCTTGCTGTAAAGCTATGCTCACTTGTTTTGCTTCACGCTCAACTATGGCCAAGTCCCATTGAGGGGGAACACCTGCATGCGTCATGATGATATTGTGTTCGGGTAAGGTCCGAATCAAGGGTTGTTGACGAACCCAAGTGACCAAATTATCAATATCAGGTGCATTGAGGAGTTCGTCAAGATGATCGTTGGGATTAGGTCGCTTTAATTTTCCGTGCAAAGCTAGCAGATGTAAATCGTGATTACCGAGCACCACTTTTGCAGAATCTTGTAAAGACTGGAAGAAACGCAGGGTTGCAAGTGACTCAGTTCCTCTGGCAATAAGATCACCTACGGCCCAGAGTTGGTCTTTAGACGGATTAAAAGCCACTTTTTGCAGCAGTAGTTGTAATTCTGAATAACAACCCTGAATATCGCCAACAAAATAGTTAGCCATAAGTTATTGAAATATCCCAGGAACCGCTAGACGAAAAGGTGGGATTGCGACTAAAAAACGCTCTCCTTTATGATCTTCCATACCATAAAAACCTTGCATAAAACCGACTGGCGTTTCCATTACAGTACCACTGGTATACTGATATGCGGTATTCGGAGCAATGGTCGGCGTTTCGCCCACAACACCAGGGCCTTTGACTTCATTTTTATCGCCGTCAGCGTCGGTGATAATCCAATGACGGTCTTTTAGAGTTACTTTGTTATCACTCAGATTGATAATGGTTATCGTGTAGCTAAAGAGGTATTTATTATCGGCAACATCAGATTGTTGTTCTAAATATTGGGTGTCGACTTTAATTTTTATCGGTGATTCAACTTGGCTCATATTAGATCCTAAAGCAAAAGGGCATGCTCAATACGCATGCCCTTATATTTAATCTTTTTTGTCACACAGAAAATTAGCCATTGTGACGTATTGCTCGACGCTAATTTGTTCGGGCCGCAAACTAGCATCAACTTGTAACGTAGCAAAATCGTCGTCTGACAATAATGTTTTTAAATTATTACGTAATGTCTTACGGCGCATATTAAATGCGGTTGTCACTAAGTGCCTTAATACATCAACATTTTGGCATGGCCAAGGCTTGACTGCATAAGGCAATAATCTGACGACTGCAGAATCCACTTTAGGGGCAGGAGTGAAGCTGGTTGGCGGCACTTCTAGTACAGGAACCACTTGGCAATAATATTGTGCCATTACCGTTAAGCGGCCATATGCCTTGTTACCAGGGCTAGCCGATAAACGTAATACGACTTCTTTTTGCAACATAAAATGCATTGTTTCTATTTGTTCAGCAAACTCAAACAAATGAAACATCAAGGGCGTTGAAATGTTGTAAGGAAGATTTCCAAACACTTTCATTTTTTTGCCAGCTTGTTGCAATTGGTTAAAATCAAACTGCAATGCATCACCTTGGTGAATGGTCAGTTTGTCTTTTAGTGTTGGATGATATTGTAGGCGCTTAACTAAGTCGCGATCTAATTCAACAACCGTGAGGTTATCAATCATGTCTGCAACAGGTTCAGTTAAGGCACCTAGGCCAGGTCCAATTTCGACCATCACATGATTATTATCAGGCGCAATAGCCCCGACTATGCTACTAATCACGCCTTGATCAGTTAAGAAGTTTTGTCCAAAACGCTTTCTGGCCGTATGGCCTAAATGTACTTTATTACTCATTAAAATGGGTTACTTACTTTTTGAGGCCAATTCGATGGCTTTGTTTAATGCACAGGTAAAACTGCCGCTATCCGCTTGGCCACTGCCGGCTAATTCTAGCGCGGTGCCGTGATCGACTGAAGTACGGATATAAGGTAAACCTAAGGTGATATTGACCGACTTGCCAAATCCTAATGATTTAAGCACAGGTAATCCTTGGTCATGATACATGGCTAATACCACGTCAGCTTGTTCGAGATACTTAGGTTGGAATAGCGTATCGGCCGGTAAGGGGCCAACAATATCCATACCTTGTTCCCGTAGCTCGTTGAGCGCAGGTATGATGGTATCAATTTCTTCACGGCCTAAATGGCCATCTTCTCCTGCATGTGGATTGAGTCCGCACACATAAATTTTAGGTGAGCCTAAACCAAACTTACTGACTAACTCGCGATGTAAAATGGTAATAATATGATGCAGTCTATCACGGGTAATCGCTTTAGCGACATACGCTAAAGGAATGTGAGTCGTCATCAATGCCACTTGCAAGCCTGGAGCGGCAAGCATCATGACAACATCAGCACAGTTAGCTTGCAGTGCAAAAAATTCGGTATGACCACTAAACGGAATACCCGCTTGGTTAATAATGCCTTTATGCACTGGCCCAGTGACGACGGCGTCGAATTCATTCGACATATTTCTCTCACCGGCGTAACGCAAGGTTTCTACTACATATGCACTGTTTGCTTCATTCAACACACCACATTTAGCTTCTTCAGCTAATGCAAAAGGCGCAATAGTTAATGTCCCTGCGGCTTGAGGTTTTGGTGGTTGTGATGATTGGTAAGGCATAAGTTGCAAGGGTAATCCAAGCATTTTTGCTCGCGTCATGAGCAAATCAGGATCGGCGCAAACAACTAACTCAACAGGCCAAGCCTGTTGAGCGAGTTTGATGACTAAGTCTGGACCAATACTTGCTGGTTCGCCTGGTGTTATGGCAATACGTTTAGTCATTAATTATGCTTAGCCTCGTTTGCTTTCTGGCTCAACGATTTCGATATACGCTTCTGAACGCATTTCGTCTAACCAGGTTTGTAGCTCTTCATTAAACTTACGACGGAAGATTAATTGATGAGCACGGTTGCTATTAAATTGTTCTGTAGCGTCTGTTTTACGGCGAGCTTCAAGTTGGACTATATGCCAGCCATGCGTTGAACGGAACGGTTCACTGTACTGACCTTCTTCAAGGCTTGCTAGAGTTTGTGAAAACTCTGGCACATACATGCTTGGGTCTGCCCAGCCTAATTCACCGCCTTTAGCTGCAGAACCAGGATCTTCAGAGTACTGACTGGCTAATTTAGCGAAATCAGCATCACCGGCACGCACTTGAATTAAAAAGTTGGCTAACATCGCTTTAGCACGCTCTTCCGATAAAATCGGTGAGGGCTTTAATAGGATATGGCGTGATTTTACTTCTTCAACTTCTTGAGTTTGTAAGCCACGAGTATCGACTACTTTGATAATATGAAAACCGGACCCCGATTTAATCGGACCAATAATGTCACCTTTCTTAGCTGTACTAACCACTTCAGCAAATAAGGTTGGCATTTCATTGATGTTCATAAAATCCCAGATCCCGCCTTCTAGCGCTTTTGGACCCGAAGATGATGCAATAGCTGTGCTACGGAAATCATCACCGTCATTTAAGCGTTTAAGCACGATATCTGCACGGCGACTAGCACTTTCAAGTTGTTCACTGGTTGGGTTACTTGGTACTTCAATCAGGATGTGACCAATTTGAAACTCAACATCTTTTAAGCCTTGTTCCTGAATCAGTTTCACTAAGCCGGTAATTTCTTGCGGCGACACCTGAATTCGGCGTTGTACTTGAATACGCTGAATTTCACCTAGGGTGACTTCTTGACGTAACTGTTCCCGATATTGACTAAAGCTAGTGCCTTCGCTCTCAATCGATTGGCGCATCTGTGCAACCGATATTTTCTGCTCTTTAGCAATATTTTCAATTGTTTGGTCTAATTGTAAATCGCCAATTTGCAAACCGATACGTTGAGCTGTTTGCATTTGCAAATGGGTTAAAATGAGGCGTTCTATAACCTGAGTACGCAAGGCGTCATCAGAAGGCAACGTTTGATTAGCCGATTTGGCATTGGCTTTGACTGTGGTAATCATGTTGCTGATTTCACTTTCAAGAATGATACCGTCATTAACTTGTACCGCTACGCGATCTAATGGTATTGGCGCAGCAATACTGGTGTTGCTTATAGCCAGTGCTAGTAATGCAAAAATTATTTTTTTACTGTGTTTCATCCACAAAATCCTTGGCACATTCGATTCAATATAAACTGGCAATAGATCGCCAAAATAAGGTTACTACATCATACTCAACAGCATGTTTGTTGTTATTGGACTATGAGTTTATCGCTAGGTTCAGCAATCTATCACAAAAGATTGTTAATTCCTCAAGTAAAGTGGTTTACGGTAGTTAAATAAGCCTTCATTTAACATGTCGTCGACTCCTAATGGACCCGATCCGCCTAAGCCTTTAATGACAAAGTTTAGATAAACACCGCTCTCAAACTCTTCACGTCCGTCAATGGCGGCTGACAAATCATCATCGTAGTTTGTTTTAATTCGGTAATGATAACTCAGACGCAATGCCCAGCAACATGACTCATACTGCACGCCTGTATAAGTTTCAATACTACGAGATTCATTAAGGTCATAATAGTAGTTACCAACAAAATATAAGTTGTCACTAAGAGGCCAAGATGTTCTTACGCCTGCTTGAGAAATATCAACTTTATCATTGGTATTGGTATTGAGTAAGTCTGGAACAAAGCGATAGCTTAACTGTAATAATTTGTCATTACTTGGACGATAATCCAAGGTGACTTCATTCTTTTTATTCTCACCTGTTTGAGTGTCGTGCTGAACCGAACCACTGATAAACCAGTCATTATATAACTGAGCATCGAGTTCTGCTGCTAATACCGACGTCGACTGCGTTGTTTCTTCATAGGTATCATCAATGCTGACTTTTGAGTCTTGTAAATACATGATTTGACCTACGCTAAACTTCATTTTTTCGCGGTTAGCTTGGTCAAATAAACGGGTGGTGAACCCCAAGGTAAACTGGTTAGCATCTGCTACACGATCTAAGCCTGAATATTGGCGATCGCGGAACAAGCCATAATAGTCTTCTTGTAGTTGCGCGGTGTCATAAATACCAATATTGGATTGGTCTTCATAGCCGACATAAAGGTATTGAATTTGCGGTTCTAGGGTTTGACGGTATTGTTCGTCAAACATTTGGGTAGCTCGCTCGAAATTAACCTGACCATGTAAACGCGCTTGCGGAATAGTGCGGCTTACGCTGTTATCTAAGGTTGAATCGGGATCGATATTTTGCTGCCAATACTGGGTTTGCAGTAATTTAACTTCACTGGTAAACGAGCCCGCAGGCCCTTGAATTGGCCAGATTAAGCTAGGCACTAAGTGTAAGCGAGTCGCGGTATTGTAGTCATTATCTTGATGACGAAAGTTGGTCAGTTCAGAGTTAAACTTAAAGTCGATAGAGTTAAAAATATCGGCAGCACGATAGTTAAAGTTTAACTGTGGCATCACTTGATAGGGTTTTTCGTCTTCACCAAGTACTTTAATGTCTTGTACGCGCATATTGAAATCCCAGTTACGTTCAAAATAACTCGCTTCACCAATGCGCGATAACTGGTTGTCGGTTGAACGGTTAACGTCGGAATTTAAATCATTGAAATAATTGTTATCAGACACATCGGTATAGTCTGATCTGACGCGCCAGTTTTTATTGATGGCCCCTTGATGACTCCAATGATACAAATAACGGTCAGCGTTTGAGGTTAGCTTACTGTCATTACTTAAGTATTCGACATTGAACTGGCCGTTTTGTTGCTCACCGGCAAGATAGCGAAATTGAGTTTTGGTATACAACCCACGTGATGACATGAAATCCGGAGTGAAAGTAAGATCAAACTCTGGCGCAATATTCCAATAATAAGGGGTACTGACTTCTACACCATTCGTGGTACTGGTACTAAAGCTTGGGAATAAAAAGCCTGTTTTACGTTTATCAGATACCGGTACTGTCATATATGGAATATATAGCACTGGAATGTCTGCGATACGCAGCTTGGCATTCCAAATCTCACCCCATTCTTCTTTACTGTCAATTTTGATCATGTCCGCTTCAAGCAGCCATGATTCATCACCTGGAGGACAGGTTGAAAAGTTAGTTTTGGTCAGTAATAAATTATTGTCTGACGTAATCTGTAACTTTTCAGCATCGCCATGAACTTGTTGGCCATGCAACCAATACTGTGCGCCTTTTAAGGTGGCGTTATTGGTACTCATTTGAGCTTCTAGTGTATCGGCCGTAACGGTAAATAACTCATCTTTAAATATTAGGTTGCCGTTAGCATTTAAGCGTTGTTGCTTTTGATCTAATACGGCATTGTCAGCCGCAATATGACGAAACCCTTGGCTGAAACTAACATCGCCCGAAAATTCGGCTTGCTCATTATAAGAAACAGCAGAGTGATCACTAATGATAACAATCTGATCGTCAGAAATACCGGTTAATGCTGCACTATCTTCGAATGAACGAGAAACAGGTGGCGCAACAACGCATTGTAGCGCAGGCGCTTCGGTCGTTGTTGGCTCATCAGCCAACACGATATTTGGGAGTAGGCTTAGTGCCAGAAAATAACGGATCTGCATTGTTGTCAATAATTTATGAATTCTGATTCCGGAAAGTTTTGGAGAGAAAAAGATACTCAGCTAGATGAAACATTCCATTCTTTAGCTGTTTCCAAATGTTATGCTGGCTATAATAAAGCAATTTTTAGTTAAGAGCCATTGAGATGATTTTATCTGACCCAAGATTTGTTGCGTTAAGTAACTGGTTAAACCAATATTTCGGCGATAACGTTGCCGTTAGTTTGATCTGTGGTGATGCCAGTTTTCGACGTTATTTTCGTGTTCAGTATCAAGGTAAGCATTATATTGTCTCTGATTCGCCCATTGATTTAGTGCCTATCGCGCCTTTTGTGGCGATTGCAAAAGCTTACCATCATGCTGGGTTATTAGTACCCGAAGTACTTGCCACCTGCGATGACTATGGCTTTGTTTTGCAAACTGATGTGGGCGAATTACAACTCTTGTCCGTGCTGAATAAAGCTAATGCGAGCGACTATTATCAGCGCGCATTAAACTTATTACCCATTATTGCATCCGTGACCGAGACCCAAGATGGTCCGCTGGCCGATTATGACGCTGCTTTTGTGATGCGAGAGTTAGCGATTTTTGTCGATTGGCTTCTGACAGAGCATTTAGATTACTCGTTGACGGACAATGAACAGGCAATGATTGAGTCGACCTTTAATGCGTTAACCGAAAATGTCCTTGCACAGCCTCAAGTCGGTATGCATCGTGATTATCATAGCCGTAATTTACTGATAAATAATCAAGCTTTAGCGGTGATCGACTTTCAAGATGCCGTCTATGGCGCAGTCACTTATGATGCTGTCTCTCTGCTACGTGACTGTTACGTGCGCTGGCCTGACGATATCGTTAATCCGTTGATGAGATATCATTATCAACTGGCAATTGATCATCAATTGATGAGTGACGATGTAACGTTTTCAACTTATCAACAATGGTTTGATTTAATGGGCATACAACGCCACATTAAAGCCGCAGGTATTTTTGCACGTTTATACCATCGTGATGCCAAGCGCGGTTATTTGGCTGATATTCCATTAACCTTACAATACGTTGCTGATATTGGTATGCAGTACTCACAAATTGCTGAATTTAGTCAATGGGTTAATAAGGTGATTTTACCGCGAGTAAACCGTAAAAGTATTGATGAGGCGGTAAGCGAAGCATGAAAGCAATGATTTTGGCTGCGGGGCGTGGAGAGCGTTTACGGCCTTTAACCGACTCCTTACCTAAACCGTTAGTGAGCGTTGCTGGTAAACCATTAATAGAATATCACATAGAGAAACTTGCCTTGCTGGGGGTGAGTGACATAGTGATCAATCAGGCGTGGTTAGGGCATAAATTACCTGAAATATTAGGCGATGGAAGTCGTTGGGGAGTACAGATCCGTTATAGCGATGAAACCACGGCGTTAGAAACGGCTGGCGGTATCAAGCACGCATTACCATTATTAGGTGATGAGCCCTTTTTAGTCATCAACGGTGATATATTTATCGATTACTTGCCCGATGTCTCGTTAGCTTATCGAATGGTTATCCAAGCTGAAGCGGACGCGTTTTTATGGTTAGTTGATAATCCAGCGCATCATCCGCAGGGCGATTTTGCTATTGATGTGAATGGCCAATTAACGGTTGATGATGAGCCAAAGTTAACCTTTGCTGGCTTGGGCATTTACCATCCTCGATTATTTATAAACTTACCCGAAGGTAAACAAGCCTTGGGACCTGTGCTGAAGCAATCAATGAGCCAGCAGCGGATACAAGGTGTGCATTTTAAGGCTTATTGGTGCGATGTCGGGACGATTGAGCGATTAGAACAACTGCAGAGTCGATTACTGGCTCAAGATTAAGGCATGCGAGCGCGCCTAAATGCAAAGCGCGACATATTAATTATTTAACCGTAGTGGAAAACAACATGCGAATTTGGGGTAAAGTTTTTGGGTTTATCATTGGGTTTATGTTTGGGCGTTTCTTTGGGGCTATTTTAGGCTTATGGTTAGGCCATGCTTATGACAGACGCCAAGGCTTAAGCGCGTTAATGCGTAAAGGCGGTGAGCGTCAGGCGATGTTTTTCAATGCTACATTTGCCGTCATGGGCCATGTAGCTAAAGCCTCTGGGCGAGTGACTGAAACCGACATCCGTATTGCGGCCATGTTAATGGATCAAATGAAGTTATCGGGACAATCGCGTATTGATGCGCAAACAGCTTTTCGCCAAGGGCGCCAAGCTGATTTTGATCTGTTACAGCAGCTTGAGTTGTTTCGACAAGCCACTCAAGGCCGAGCTGAGTTAGCGCAGATGTTTTTAGAAATCCAAATTCAAACTGCATTATCTGATGGTGAGTTACATGCCAATGAGAAGCAAATTTTATCCGCTATTGCCAATAAGCTTGGTCTTGCTGCACAACTTGATGTGTTACTGGCTCGTTGGCAAGCTGAATTCAGTCATCATCAGTCGCCGCAAGGTAATAAAATGCCGCTGACTGATGCTTATGTACTCCTCGGCGTATCAGAGTCTGCAAGCGATCAAGACGTTAAGCGTACTTACCGCAAACTGATGAACGAACATCATCCTGATAAGCTTGTTGCAAAAGGCTTACCAGAAGAAATGATGGAGCTTGCCAACACTAAAGCGCAAGATATTCAAGCTGCTTACGAGCGAATTAAAACTTCACGTGGAATGCGTTAGTAATAGGCTCAATGCCTGTGCACGCTGTTATTAATAGGGCCAAAAATCGATGAAAATAGTGGTATTAGATGGTTACACTCTGAATCCTGGTGATTTGAATTGGCAGGCGCTAGAGGCATTAGGCGAGTGCGATATTTACGACCATACACCACTCGATCAAATCGTCAGTCGCTGTCAAGGTGCGCAAATTGTGCTGACGAATAAAACCCAGTTGAGTGCTACAACCTTAAAGCAACTGCGCGGATTAATTTATATTGGGGTTCTTGCCACAGGCACCAATGTTGTAGACATGGATGCCGCAACCGCGCAGGGGATTGTGGTCACCAATATTCCTGCTTATGGCCCAGATGCCGTGGCGCAAATGGTGTTTGCCCATATTCTGCATCACCATCAGCAGGTGGCCTTACACGATCACGCTGTTAAAGCTGGACAATGGGCTGCTAATCGGGATTTTTGTTTTAGTTTGAGTCCATTAACCTCGTTAAAAGGATTGACCTTGGGGGTGGTGGGGTATGGCGATATTGGTCAGCAAGTTGCCAATTTAGGTGTGGCATTCGGTATGAATGTATTGATCACCACTACGCAACCAAAAACGAATTTACCAGCAGCCATTCAATGGTGTCAACGTGACCATTTACTTAAGCAAGCCGATATTATATCGCTACATTGTCCGCTTAATGCGGCAACCAAATATATGATAAACAGTGACAGTTTACGCTTACTTAAACCGGGTTGTTTATTGGTTAATACTGCTCGCGGCGACTTGATTAATGAAATTGATTTAGCCCAATGGCTTAACCATGATCATGGATTTGCTGGCGTTGACGTGCTATCAACTGAGCCGCCAAGTCATGATAATCCGCTCCTTAGTGCTGCCAATATTACCATTACGCCGCATATTGCCTGGGCAACATTGCAGGCTAGACAAAATCTACTCAACATCGCGGTTGAAAATGTACACCAGTTTCAACAGGGTAAAATGTTGAATCAGGTTAATGGCTAATGGCTTTTTAATCACCACCAGTAATACGGATATTCTCTTATGTCACTATGGAAAATCTTGTTTGATTTTGTTGATAAAGAACGGACAAAGTTTGATAACGTGCGTCATGATACCCATGCGCTGCAATTTGAGATTGAATCAAATATTCATTTTATCGTTGATGGCTTAGCGCAGGAAATCAGCGCCGCTGATATTATTAAAGGGTTAGAAACCAAAGCGTTTGAACATGCCATGAGCTCAGGTTTACGTATTCGACAAGCTAGACTGAGCGCTAAAACCATTGAGGGTTATAAAGAGTTTGATAAATATCTAGATGAGCCAAGTGATGTGCTGGTGAAAAACCTGTATATGAAAATCACCGTATTACGAAAATTGATCAATGTGGGTAAGTTTGATCAGGAACGTAAACTCAAAGCGCTATTTCGTCTAATGATGTTAGTCCACTTTCATTTAGCCAGTAAGTCACTGCCAAAAGCAAAAAACTAAGTTATCAAGCTAAGGTATACGTTCACTTAAACACTTAAAAGCAAAAAGAAAAAAGAAAAAAGCAAAAAAATAAGCCGCTGAAACGTGTAACAGATTCGGCGGCTTAATTTTGTCTATCAAGTCATTTTGTTGAGCTGTTATTGCTTAACTGAGATAAGCGTTATTTAAAATATAACCTTGATATTACTCGCCACTATTTTAGCTTTTTCGACCGCAGCTTCCACCGAGCTATCACGGGCTAATGCAACGCCTAAACGACGGCGACCATCAATATCGGGTTTACCAAACAAACGTAATTGAGTGTTAGCCGGGGCTAAGGCTGCCGCGACGCCTTGATAACGAATATTGGTCGAGGTACCTGTCGCTAAAATCACTGCAGAAGCGCTGGGTCCATGTTGAGCAATATTGCTGATTGGTAAGCCCAAAATCGCTCGAACATGCAAAGCAAATTCAGATAAATCTTGGCTGATTAAAGTGACTAAACCTGTGTCATGTGGCCTTGGTGATACTTCAGAAAAGTACACTTCACCACCGCGAATAAATAGTTCAACCCCAAATAAGCCATATCCACCCAGAGCTTCAACCACACGTTGGCTCATAGCTTGAGCTTTTTGTAGTACATCAGCTGGCATGGCTTGTGGTTGCCATGATTCACGATAATCACCATCTTCTTGTCTGTGACCAATTGGGTCACAAAAGTGAATGCCATTAACAGCGCTAATGGTTAGCAAGGTAATTTCGTAATCAAATGGAATAAAGGCTTCAACAATCACTCGGCCTTTGCCTGCGCGGCCGCCTTCTTGAGCGTAAGCCCATGCGTGCTGAACAGTGTCTGCTGATTTAATCACACTCTGACCTTTACCAGATGAGCTCATCACCGGCTTAACCACACAAGGAATACCAATATCGGCTACGGCTTGTTCAAATTCTGCTTGGGTGTCACAGAAAAAATACTTTGAAGTTGGAATCGCTAAGGTTTCTGCCGCTAGACGGCGAATTCCTTCACGATCCATAGTCAGTTTGGCCGCATTGGCTGTCGGCACGACATGCAGACCTTGTTGCTCTAGTTCCACTAAGGTTTGGGTGGCAATGGCTTCAATTTCTGGAATGACTAAATCAGGCTTTTCAAGCTCAATAACCGCTTTTAATGCCTCAGCATCCAACATGTTAATTACATGAAAACGATGAGCAATTTGCATAGCAGGCGCATTAGGGTAGCGATCAACCCCAATCACCTCAATACCATAACGTTGCAGCTCAATAGCCACTTCTTTGCCGAGTTCACCGCAGCCTAATAGCATCGCCTTAATCGTGCCTAGAGTATTTGCTGTGCCAAATGTAGTAGGAATCGCCATGATGATGTACAGCCTCTGTGTAGGGATATTTTTATATGCCGAACAGTGTAACGAGATGCACTATTAAAAAGCCATTACAAAAGTCACTTTATGGCGAAAATAGTACGAATATGACTGTTTTTTGTGATGAAAGATTGTGTTTTTTGACGACAAGTCTAGATTTCGCATGTGTTGTAGCTATGAGTCATGGCACGACAGGATTTACATTCTTTGCGATTATTGCTCGGCTTTATGCTTAGGCGAGTTGTGACGTTATATCCTGAGAATGCTCCTTAGTGATAACAAAGGATATTGCTGATAGCAATGCGCCAGATGACACGCTAATGACTTTGATTAATACGCAAAAAAGGCGCCGAGGCGCCTTTTTTGTTTGCATCAAAAAGATTACTTAATTTTTTTGTACTTCACGGTACTGCTCACTTTACCGACTTTAACACGACGGCCATCCATGTTTTTCTCGGCAATCATCTGTGCGCCAGCGTTATCACCGCGTTGTTGCTTTTTGGCAAAACTACGACGTTTTTCAATTTGCTTAAGCAGCATTTCACGGCTACCCACTTCATAACCTGGTACCGTAACACGGCGAATTTGTTGGCCAATTAATTTTTCAATGTCAGCTAATGTGCGTTCTTCTTCACGGCTTACAAACGAAATTGCCACGCCAGTTTTACCTGCACGGCCAGTACGGCCAATACGGTGGACATAATCTTCGGCTAAAAACGGTAAATCGTAATTAACAACGTATTCAAGGTTTTGAATATCAAGACCACGGGCAGCAACTTCGGTGGCCACTAATACACGAATTTTGCCTTCCACAAATTCACGTAGCGCGCGACGACGACTCCCTTGAGCTTTTTCGCCATGAACCACGCCAGATGGAATACCATCTAGATTTAACTCTTTAACTAACTTGTCTGCCGCATCACGGGTCGCGGTAAATACCAACACTTGGCGCCAGTTTTTAGTACCGATAAGTTCAGATAATAATTCACGCTTGCGACGTTGTTCAACAGGGTAAATAACTTGGCTTACGGTAGCTGCTGTGGTGTTTTGTTTATCCACAGTAATCACTTTTGGTTTTTCAAGCATTTCATTCGCTAGCTTTTTCACTTCGGTAGAGAAGGTGGCAGAGAACAACATGTTTTGGCGATTTTTATTTACTGCTTGGAGGATCTTTTTAATATCGGCACTAAAGCCCATATCAAGCATACGGTCGGCTTCATCAAGTACTAAAAATTCAACATTAGATAAACTTAAGTTACACGCCACTATGTGTTCAAGTAAACGACCTGGCGTTGCTACAATCACGTCGGCGCCGCGTTTCAGTTTTTGTGACTGAGTATCTATCTTAACGCCACCATAAATGGTTAATACAGTTAAGTTGAGGTGTTTACTGTAAGCGGTAATGTTATCTGCAACCTGTGCGGCAAGCTCACGAGTTGGTGTAAGAATTAAGGCGCGAGTGTTAGACGGCATCGTTTCTTTTGGGTTATCACACATTCTTTGCAGAATAGGCAGTGCGAAAGCCGCAGTTTTACCTGTTCCTGTTTGTGCGCTGGCCAACACGTCTTCACCACGGCGGATTGCCGGGATCGCTTGTTGTTGAATTGGCGTCATAGATTGATAACCGCACTCAGCGATCGCGCGTAATATTTCTGGGGCGAAGCTAAAAGATTCGAATTTCATGGTGCGGTTCCTGTATGTACATCAAAACAAAGCGATTTAGTTGCGATAAGTTAATATTATCTACACAACATCAATCTGGAATATTGGGGCCGATAGCCTTATTTATGGCTGAACTCATGCTTAACTGGGTTGATTAACGTCTTCGGATAGCTGAAAAACATTAAGCTTGAATGATACACCCAATTGAGTGCCATCGATAAGCGGCCGCGGAGTATAACAAACTTTTGTTTAAATCCTGAACTTTATCTGTGTCAAAAGAGAAGATTTTTTAGCAGGGAATAGTTTAGATGATATGGATTGATAGTCATGGCAATTACAGCACCTTAAGTGTGTGGCTGCTAACTCGTTTTTGGACAAAAACGAGCTAGAGTTAATATTCTAAAGATAATATTGTCGCATTACGATAAGTATGTTTAAGATCGGAAATACCAGCGAAACAGGAATACCTCAATCTATATTCTAATCAAAGTGCTCAACTCTGTATGCCACTATACACGTCGTTATCCTAACGCATATTGGTGGCTAACAAGGTCTTCTAGGGGGCATCTTCATACTATTTTCACCAGTGCATCAAATCCACAAAATCTAAAGCTGTTGATATTAATAGTAAATTACTATATATTTTTTTTGCTGGAGAGGTAGATTTCAACTTCCTATGCCATCGGACATAGGCAATGAACAATGGCATTTTTGCCGATTAGTCTCTCTACGGTTTGATAAAGTTGGCTTACCGGGTAAAAGACAAAACCCTCTCCAGCAACATTCTCTATTTCTTGAAGTGGACCTTCCTTATATGTTTGGCAACCCAGAAGCTCTTCATGAGTGTATTGATACAAATGATCTTGCGAAGTTTTTCGGTATCAATCGAGATGAGATGCTTAGCTACTTATATTCGAAGGATATTAAATATCGAAACTTTGAAATAGATAAAAAGAATGGTAAGAAACGAAAAATTGTTGCTCCAGTAAAAAAATTAAAATTTTTACAATACAAAGTCAAGGCTGCCTTAGAACCCTACTATAAGCCCAAGAAATGTAATCATGGATTTGTTAAAGATCGTGATATTGTGACTAATGCGCAAGCGCATTTAAGAAAGGAATTTGTCCTCAACATCGATTTAGTTGATTACTTCGGCAACATAACTTTTGGTCGAGTGAAAAGATTATTCGAAAGCAATCCTCTTAATCTAAGCCACTCAGTTGCAACCGTACTAGCTCAAATATGTTGTCACAATGGTTGTTTGCCTCAAGGTGCTCCTTCTTCACCTATTGTATCTAATATGGTTACATTCAAACTGGATAATCAACTTCGAGCTTTGGCGATAAAATCTAGCTGTTCATATTCCAGATATGCTGACGATATAACTTTCTCATTCACAAATAGAGAGCGCTCATTGCCAAAAATGATAGCTTTCTATAAGAACGAAAAGCTACAGTTAGGCAGTAGCTTAGAAAAGGTCATAGAAGAAAATGGCTTTTCTATCAATGACGATAAAACCCGTATGCAACACCGAACCCAGCGTCAGTCAGTTACGAATATCACCGTTAATGAGAAAATAAATGTAAATAGAAGATTTATCCGATCAACCTCTGCCATGATTAACGCACTCATTAAGTACGGCCCTGCAGCTGCCGAAAAAGAACATTTTGAGAAATATCTAAAAGGTTATATACCTGCTAGACATCATATGAAGATGGCTAAGTATCCCGGAAAGATGTTTATTCAGAAAGTTAGAGGGCGGCTAAATTTTATCCGAATGGTAAGAGGCAATACATGCGATGTATGGCGTAAGATGATGTACCTATACACTGTGGCAATTGGTGCGCCAAATGAAGACTATAATATGAGCTGGTTAGAATTAGCAGCGGAATCGACTTTGGTTATCCATACCTATACAGATTCAAATATGGCTCAGGGCAGTGGATTTATTGTAGAAGATATTGGCATCATAACCAATGAACATGTTGTTCGAGGTATTACCAGTAAAAATATTAAAGATGGTCTTGAGATGCACAGATGGAACAATGAAACAGCCAAATTTTCATTTGTCGAACTGATTGGTATGGATGAGGACATTGATCTCGCAATCTTTGAACCTTCAATACACTTAGCAACTTTCACCCCATTAAAAATCGAAAATAATCCTGACTATAGTAATGGAACAATTGTCCATACTATCGGCTACCCTAATTATCAAAGCGGAGAAGAGCCTACATATATTACAGCGAAAATTATCGGTAAAACAAAAAGGATGCTCCAGCCAAGAATTAAAATTGATGAGAATATTCGTCATGGGAATAGTGGTGGTGTGGTGATGAATACCGATGGGAAAGTTATAGGAGTTGTTTCAAATGGTAATGCCATAGGGGCAACCTCACAAAATGATAGCTCATTTATTCCGATCCAAACCCTCCTTGAATACCATGAAAAATTAAGGAATCTTGTTGCTCGACCGTTTTTGGACGAAGTAGACTCACTTTAGGACGGCCAGCGGTTTCTCCGATGGCAACCGCATCATTGGCGTCATTTCTATTACAACCAGCATGGCTTTCACCATTCTGGCGGGGATAATCTTGACGGTATGACCGAGCTTTTCGATAGTGCGCACCCAGTAATTAGCACTGTAACAAGCTTCCATCACCACTGACGTTGGTTCGCATTGCCTAAGGGTATTGAGCAATGCCGAACGGTTGATTTTACGATTAAAAGCAATGGTATTGTCATGATTGAAGGCCGCCACTTGGAAGACAGTTTTTGCCAAATCAATGCTGATAAGTTTATAGTTCATATCGGTCACCTCGAGTCAGATTTTGTGCACCTAAATCATGGCACATTGCGATGGCGAGACCGAGGTAACCATCTCAGCAGGCATAACTTATGAACTATCCAAAAACCTTTCACATTAGATTTTTATAGCCAAAGCTATATTCGGCAACTTGCCTCTTGAGCTGCGAAACACGTTTTGGGGCATAAATGATTTGCATACCTTGCTTGTAATTGGCGTGATTCAACTCTGAACTTGAGGGCGTTGAAGAAAATAGCGTGAAGCTCACATGGATGTGAGCTTAGCTTTCGCGGTACAGGATGTACCATCGGAAGCGTTAGCATTTTCGAATAAGGCCGAAGCAGGTTTCAAATGAAGTTAAAAGCTGGATCAATCCCCATGGCGACCTTTTCGCAGCTGTTGTTTTGTAAATAGCGAAAATGTTGCGGGGCGGCTGGGAGTTCCAAGAGGGAATAGCCGTTGATTTCCTCTTGGTCTGGTGTGGGCGAAGCACCACGACGTTAGTGGCCGCAGGTCATAGCCTAACCAACGTTGGGGTAAAACCAAGTTAGCTTATATGGTTGTTGAAAACAAAAAGGCCAGCCTCTATGGCTGGCCTTAATATTGAATTTATAATTGAGTTTACAATTGGGTTAAATCGCCCAGCCACCCATGTAGAAAGCGACTAAACCTAGGGTGATTAAGATGACCCCAAGTCGCAGTTTACGCCACTCGCCGCTACATATACGGCCAATAACTAAGGTAACAAAGCCAAGCATAATCCCAGTAACGATATTACAGCTTAAAATGATAAACACCGCGCAGGTTAGGCCCGCCATTGCATCGACTTTATCGTCAAAATCAAGCTTGGTGACATTGCTTAACATCAATAAGCCAACATACATAAGCGCAGGAGCTGTTGCATAAGCGGGTACCAAAAAGCTTAACGGCGCTAAGAACATCATCATCAAAAATAACAAGCCAACGATGGTTGCCGTTAGGCCGGTTTTGCCACCTGCTGCGGTTCCAGCTGCTGATTCAATATAAACCGCTGCTGGGGCGCCGCCGACCACGCCAGCAAAAATACTGCTGACTGAGTCTGATGTCAGTGCTTTACCACCGCCGACAATATTGTCGTTATCATCGAGAAGTTCCGCTTGTCCGGCAACTGCTCGAATCGTGCCTGTGGCATCGAAAATGGCGGTCATCACCAATGCCAATACAATCGGCAGTACTACTGGATTCAGTGCGCCCATAATATCGAGTTGACCAATCAGCGATGTATCAGACATTAAGTCCGGCAAAGCAAATAGCCCTTGATAAGTCACGCTTGGATCAAATATTAACCCAAAAATCGATAGTCCGACTATTACCAATAATATGCCACCTGGTGTGCCTCGGCGCTCAAGCCCTATGGTCATAGCAAGACCAATAATCGTTGCGATAACCGGAAAACTATTAATATCACCAAGCTTTACGGGTAAACCGGCATCGTTTGATACAATCAATTTAACGCTATTGGTTGCGATAAGGAGTAAAAACAGACCAATACCAATTCCCGTACCGTGAGCGATACCGGTTGGCAGGTTAGTGAGCACCCATTGACGGATCCCTGTGACACTCACAAGTGTAAATACGATACCCATCAGGAAAATAGCGCCAAGAGTCACTGGAATCGATATTCCCTGTCCCAGCACCATGCTAAATGCAGTAAATGCGGTGAGTGATATTGCACACCCTATGGCCATAGGTAAATTAGCCCATAGTCCCATGAGCAATGAACCAAACGCGGCAATTAAACAAGTGGCGATAAATACAGCAGCAGGATCAAACCCTGCCGCGCCGAGCATGTTTGGCACCACAATCACCGAATAAACCATCGCTAAAAACGTTGTTAAGCCAGCAATGACTTCACGTTTTAAGGTACTACCTCGGGCAGATATATTGAAATAACGATCCAAAAATGAATCAGAAGCGGCGGTCGAGCTAGAGAGAGTCTGTTCAGACTTCATAGTGATTATACCTTTTGATCTCTTAAATTATGAGTTAACCAATGGTCATTCATTGGCGACACGGCTATGGCAGGTAGAGCCCTAAACAAGAAACACTTAGGTGAGAGATCCACTTGGCGCATATAGCGTTAGTGACCTGCGAGTATTGTGCTAAACAACTTTGTTAAACACATGTCTGGTAAAATTTACTCTTACCAACATAGCCTTTGTTGGCGCGGAGTTTACAACAATCGACAATGCGGAAATAGGAAGCGGCTAACATTTTTGTTATATAGGCAAAAACGCACTAAAAACAGATTGTTTTGTATACCTCACAATAAAATTAACTCGCTGCAGTTATAACCCTTTTGAGCATTTATCACTAATAACGGATCGCCGCCCTTGGTATGGCAATTTAATACCATTATTTAGTAATAGTGGCGTTTGCCAAGAATAGGCAAATTAACCGACGTGAGTTCAAGCTCGACGTTGGCAACATTATGCTGTTATTGCGCATTATCGGTGTAGAGATGACAGTGACGTCTTACGATCCAAACGGGTTAATACATGTATACAGGTTAACTCATGGTAAATCTGACGATAAATATGCTTGTGATGATGGGGGAAATATTGCCGCTGATGTCGTGCCTTAGCGTGCTATGACCTAGTTTGAACTTAATGGTATTCCACTAAAAGGGCTTTAGACGAGTTATTCGTCTAAAGCCCTATATTCAGTGCTCGCGCGTTATGTTGTATTGGTTAACGCTTAAATCGCAGCAGTTACTTTATTGAGCCAAGTTAACTCATCACCTTGCATTAATGGCGCTAAGGTTTGATGCACTTTTTGCTGATATTGATTAAACCAATTGACTTCAAAATCAGTTAACAATGACTTATCAATTAAGCGTGCATCCATTGGAATATGAGTTAACACATCAAACTCATACATTTCACGCTCTGCACCCGTTAGGGCTTGGCAATGCTGCACTGTAACCAGGTTTTCGATACGAATACCAAAACCGTCGGCGCGATAATAACCAGGCTCATTGGACAATACCATGCCCGGCAGTAATGCCACGCCATTGACGTTTTTGCCAATACGCTGCGGGCCTTCGTGAACACTTAAAAAGTGACCGACACCATGGCCAGTACCATGGTCATAATCAAAACCATGCTGCCATAAATACTGACGAGCAAACGCATCGAGTTGTTGACCTGAAGTGCCTTTAGGGAAACGGGTAGTATCAAGGGCAATATGACCTTTTAATACCAGCGTGACCATTTTCCCTCTGCTCATCGGTCACCTTGCCAATGGCGATGGTGCGAGTGACGTCTGTGGTGCCATCTAAATATTGCGCGCCAGAATCGACCAAATAAATGCTGTTCATGGTCATGGTGCTTGGCGTGCCATTATTGTGGTTGTAATGGCACATAGCGGCATTGGCGCCGGTAGCTGAAATGGTGTCAAAGCTTGGTTCGCGATACAGCGGGTCTTGTAATCTAAAGCTTTCTAATTTGTCAGCCAGTTGGGCTTCATCATGCATGATGTTTTGCTCAACTTGGTTGTCTAACCAGGCTAAAAAGCGGCTCACTGCTGCACCATCACGGATATGACATGCACGCATACCGGCTAATTCGGCGCTATTTTTTTGTGCTTTAGGTAATGCAACAGGGTCACTACCTACAATCAGCTTTGCGCCAGCCTTTTGTGCGAGTAGTTGCGAGTATGCGTTAGCAGAATGTGGGTCAGCTAATAACTTAACCCCCTTCATTTGTGCCAACACAGAAGCTAGCTCTGCTTCATCTTTAAAGCTCACGCCAGTACCAACGTGCGCGGCAATATTTTGCGGCACTTTGGCTAAATCGGTAAAAAAGGTCATGTCGCCATTGGTTGATAATAATCCACAACCAAGAATGACGGGGAAGCGTGGTACATCATTACCACGGATATTGAGTAGCCAACAGCATGAGTCTAATGCTGCAATTAGAGCGACGTCGGCACCTTGTTTTTTAACCAGCACACCAATTTGTTGACGTTTCTCAACGCTATTACGTCCAGCTCCTTGATGACTGAATAGCGTCATGGTTGATGCTGACGGTGCAGGGCGATCTAACCAACTTATATCGATTGGGTTGTTATCTACGTCGACGAGATTGATGTCGGCTTTATCAAATTGTGCTTTAGTTTGTTGATACCAAGCTAGGGTGTGTAAACGGCTATCGATACCGACACTCGCGCCAGCAGGTAACGTGTCAATTAACCAGTCAATTTGTGGATCGTCATACAGACTTAAATATTCAAACAAGTTACCGTCTACTTGTTGACGCACTTGCACTGTGTAACGGCCGTCAGTAAATATTGCCGCGCGGTCTTTTAGCACAATAGCCATGCCAGCAGAACCGGTAAAGCCAGTGGCCCAATGTAAACGCTCATTACGGGCAGGTACGTATTCACCTAAATATTCGTCAGCGCGGGGAATGATGAATGCATCTATTTGGTTTACTTCAAGCTGCTGGCGAATGGCGCTAATGCGCGTAGCAATAATATTGGACATGGTTTTTCCATTGGAGGCGACTGATGAACTCAGCTCTGTAGAATGAAGGGGGATTATCGCAAGTGTGACGGCAAACTGGCAAGTGAAGTCGCTGACATAATGTTTATCAAACAGACAAAAATTGTAAACTTATATTGTATACAATGGTAACAAAGCGATGCAGACGGTATTCTTATCGGTAGTAACTATCTTGTCTATTTGGACAAGATAAGACGATTTGATTCAATCATTCTATTGCTAGATAAATAACAATAAAAATAACTAAAGGAAAACCTATGACAATCGGTGTCGGCGGCGTTAGCCCGCAACAAGCATTAGCCACACTCACGAATATGACTCATGGCATAGGGTTGATAAGTGATGATGAATTTAATCGACGAATTCAACATGCACAACGATTGATGGCACAACACGGTTTAGATGCGATTTATGTTAATGCTGGCACTAACTTGTACTATTTTACTGGTACTCGTTGGTTTGCGAGTGAGCGTATGGTTGGTGCTATTATCCCTGCTGTGGGTGAGGTGCAGTATATTGCGCCAGCTTTTGAGCTCGATACGTTACAGGGATATATGACCATTAAGGGCCAAGTGAATACGTGGCATGAGGATGAAAGTCCATTTCAGCTATTTGCCGACGTGTTAGATAACATTGGCGTGAGCCAAGCCAAAATTGGTATTGATGAGTCAACCGCCTTTTTCATCAGTGATGGTATAGCCCAAGCCGCTCCACAGCATCGATTTGTCAGCGCCACAACTGTCACAGCTGGATGTCGGATGATGAAGTCGGTTGCTGAAATTGCCTTAATGCAACGTGCTAAAGATATGACCCTTGAAGTACATAAAGCGGCGGCCAGCATATTATACGAGGGCATTACTACCATAGAGGTTGAAAACTTTATTCACCAAGCTCATGTTGCCGTTGGTGCGCCCAAAGGATCGTATTTTTGCATCGTACTATTTGGCGAAGATACTGCTTATCCGCATGGGGTTAAATCGCCTAAAGCATTAGCGCTAAATGACACCGTCCTGATTGATACAGGGTGCCAGTTACAGGGATATAACTCAGATATCACCCGTACTTATGTATTTGGTGAACCCAACGCTCGTCAACGTCAGTTATGGCAACTTGAACAAGATGCGCAAATTGCCGCATTTGAGGCGGCGCAAATTGGTACACCGTGTGGCGAGGTAGATGCTGCTGCGCGCAAAGTACTTGAAGCTGCTGGGTTTGGTCCAGGTTACGCAGTTCCGGGCTTACCTCATCGTACAGGCCACGGTATTGGTTTAGACATTCATGAATGGCCATATTTGATGGGTAATGATATTACCCCGCTGGCGGTTGGTATGTGCTTTAGTAACGAGCCAATGTTATGCGTACCAGGCGAGTTTGGTATTCGTCATGAAGACCATTTCTATATGACAGCGCAAGGGCCTAAATGGTTTACACCGCCCGCGAAATCTATCGATGATCCGTTTTATCTAGCATGATAATCAAATTGTTATCGAGTGAAGCCTAATGAGTCAATAACCCATAACAAAAAGCCTCCAACAAGGAGGCTTTTTTATTTTCAGTTTAAACTGATACTCAGTGCTGATTAGTTAATCTCAAATAACTCAACGTCAAATATGAGTACTGAACCACCTTCAATTTTGCCGGTGGAGCGATTGCCATAAGCCAATTGGCTAGGAATATAAAAACGGAATTTATCGCCAATGCTCATTAGTTGTACACCTTCGGTCCAACCAGCTATGACTTGGTTTAAGCCAAAGCTGATCGTTTCGCCGCGATCAACAGAACTGTCGAATACTGTACCGTCAATGAGTGTACCGTGATAATGCACGGTGACTTTACTTTTTGCGCTCGGATGTTCAGTGTTTTCGCTTTTGACTAATACTTCATATTGTAAGCCCGATAAGGTTTGTATCACGCCTTGGCGTTTGGCATTTTCAGCTAAAAAAACCTTACCTTTCTCAATATTTTCTTTCGCGGCTTTAGAATTGTTAGATTGAGTAAAAAAATAAAAAATAACGCCCGCAATGACCAGTACGGCCAAAATCATACGCATAATTGATCTCGAATTGTTGGGTAGATAGTGCGACTAGTTTAGCGCAAAAACTGCTGGGCTAATACTTCTCAACGTAGCTAAAGGTAACATTGAGCTAAGAGGTTAACGGTATGCGTCTAATAACGGATGCCACTGCTGGTAACACAATAAGCTGAGCCCTGCTGAGTTGAGTACGATACAACACCACAACACCCATTTAAAAGATGATTTTTGGGTTTTATGGCGTAAGTGATATTGCCCAAGTAGCGCGGCAGGCCAGCCGCCAATTAAGGCAAAAAATTGTAAGGTACTTTCTTTTATGCGCCATTTCCCTCGTTTAGCCGCTGATTTGTCGCGGTAGTACAAGGTAAATGTGAGCAGATTAATTATGCCATATACTCCAGCAAGCCAAGGCTGGACTGCAGCCCAAATAGCACCGATAAGCAGTAACATTAACCAAGCAAATTTATTCATGCTAGCGTCAGCCCAGTAAGAGTAAGTTCATCTATCTGATGAGATAGAGCAATATTGCACAGAATGTCTGTTACCGACGATTTTCTCATAAGTATTGATTATTCATTAGCTGGTACGTGAGACTAGCATACGCCAAAGCTTTTCTAGCGGACCTTGATTAAATATACGTAAATAGACATCGGCTAACACCAGCTGTAACAGGCTGTAGATAATTGCAATTGATAAGTAACCTGTTCTATCTAGCGAGTACAGCCACTCTGGTGCGATATAACGTAGTAGCAATATACCGACAATTGATTGCAGAATGTATAAACTAAATGCCAACTTACCAACGTTCTGCAGCAGAGTTAATCTATGGGGAGTATTTTTGCAAAGCTTTACAATAATATGGATATAAATCAAAGCAGTCGCAAGCGCGCTGAACCATAATAATAGATCTGATATCGCTTCCCACATTGGATTACCGCTAAGACTCAGCAGTGAATCTAATGATGACAATACCACGGCCCAAAACACACATTGCCACAGGGTTTTATTGTCCAGCCCATCAATAAATATATTACGTTTATATAACGCCATTCCCAATAGCATTAAGCCTGCGATATACCACATTAACGTTAATGGGATCACCGCTAACATGTAAGCAAACAAGCTTAAATGCAGCTTCAGTTGTTGCGAATAGCTGCCGGTCCAAGCTGACAGTTGCTCAGTGAAAAAAGCTGACTCGCGTGAGTAAACTTGATCGTCAGGCATCAGTGAAATAAGCGCGATGGGGATTAGTGATAAAAAGATAAACCATTTAGCCTTGCTAATTAGCTCATCGGCACTGAGTGTGATGTAGCGAAAAGCTAATAGTCCTGCGACACCATATGATAATAAGATATCGCCAGGAAAGATGAATATGGCGTGTATTACGCCAAAGGCAATTAGCCAATATTGGCGGCTTTTTATGTGTTTATTGTTCTGGGTAGTGGTGGCTGTATCCATTTCCATTTGCTGGCGTTGGTATTGGATTAACATTCCTACACCGAAAATCATCGCAAATAGGCTAAAGAAACGACCTTCTAAAAAGAAATTGCTAAAAATGAGTATGCCAATATCTGAGCTGGGTTGAACTTCATGGGGAGCATACCCGAAAAAGCTATTGCCCATAAAATAGATATTAAGGAAGAAAATACCTAATACGCCAAGCCCTCTAATCGCGTCAAGATTAGCCAAACGTATCGGTTTACTCGGAGCAATTTGCTCATCCATGTCAGTTGTAACGTTAATAACCGAATTCCTTTTGCTATTAGCTATTTATGAACCCTCTTTATTCATTAAAGAGGCGCTGTTAGAGATTACCAACCACCTGTTGTAATGCAACTAGATAATGCGTTTAAGCTTGAAAAAACCATTATATAGGCCCAACGTTGAGTTTTGTACTGAGTAAAGTGGTATCTGTATTGCATAGCTATAACCATACCTAGCAGCGATATCGCATTGCTGTTGTTTTTATCGATACCATTTCACAGAAAAAACCAACAAGTTAAGTAATGCTTGAATTAAGGATAAATCTCATGACAAATGAAAAAATAATATTGATTACCGGTGCCTCTAGTGGCATAGGTGCCGCAACCGTAGATAAGGTACTAGAAGCTGGACACAAAGCCGTGATCACGGCAAGAAGCACTGATAAACTTAATGAAATAGCTAAACGTTGGGGCGAAGACAAGGTCTTGGCGGTAACGGCAGATGTATCCAAACTGGATGAGATTAACAATGTCGTTGCCAAGGCGAAAGAGAAATTTGGTCGAATTGATGTTGTCTTTGCTAATGCCGGTACTGGTGTTAATGCTGCTGGCATTGAAAATGGCGATCCAGATGAATGGAAAACGATGCTCGACGTCAATATTAACGCTTTATTATTTACCGCAAAAGCCAGTTTACCTTCGCTAAAAGAAACGCAGGGGCACTTTATTATTACCAGTTCAATTGCTGGCAAGATAACGCTTAAAGGCTCTGTTTATGGCGCTTCAAAATGGTTTGCTTACGGGTTTGGACAGAATTTGGCAGCCGAAATGGCTGAATGGAACGGACGGTGTACCACGATATGCCCTGGGATGGTTAACACGCCATTTTTCGATGAGGCTAAACCTGACAAACTAGACCCTAGCGATATAGCAGATGCTGTTATGTATGCTATTTCTGCTAATCCGCGATGTGATATACGTGAAATAACCCTTATGCCAACTAAGTAGCGGGAATAAAGTAGCGTAAGTCATTAAATTAGTTGTTTAATTCATATTTTATTAACTTAAATTTTCTTCATACCCATAGGGATAGCTTGCCGATGCGCAGCATCAGCGCTAGCCCTAAAGCAAATTAATCGATTATCCTATCAATTCTTCTAACCTAACAGGCCAACAGTGCAAAGCTAGCATGGTCGTGTTTAATAATACGGTGTAATAGTTACATTAGCGCTGTAATACTTACCTACAATACGCTTAGTTAGGCCTGCGCCTTTGTTTCATTTTATGGTTGTATAAAACGGTATAAGAGATTATTTAGATATGTGCTTACTGGCTGTAAAGTATATTACGGGCTGAATCGTTATCTAAAAAAGGCTCCAACACATTTTAGTGTTGAAGCCATTGATAATTACCTTTGGATAAAAACATGGGGGGCTATTTATCCCTATTCACTGCGATTAAAATTTATATTTAAACCCGACCGCGGCCTATTTTAAATCGGTTGAGAAATTAGCATCATCAATGTCATCGGTTGCACTATCAAGGTTTAAATCACTGTCATATAGTGTGTAGTCGACCTCAGCGGTCCAGCTTTCGTTGATATGATAACTACCACCAACACTAGCAAATAAACCTTCATCATCAGTGCTGTCGCGAGCGCCAAGAACCGAATAATCAGTCTTGTAGCACAATTGACCATCACGGACATAAAGACTGATATTGTCTGACACTGGCAAACCTAAATATAAATCTAGGGAATAGCCATTAGTATCTGCATCGGCTAAATTCTTGCCCTAGTTACCAAAGTTAATTTCAACATCTACTTCTGGATTATATGTTTTTGCTTGTACGCTAGTGTTTAAGAAACCAGCGGTAAATAAGTGTACCCACTAATATTGTCTTTTTCCTTACATATCCCACCACTTAACTCGAGTTGAAGTGAGTTAAATAGGTGAGCTTTTTGCGCTGCCACAAACCGCATAAACATTGACGACTTAATTCGCTATTTAATCTTTTATTCACTCCGGTATAAACATTAATACTCCACAAGGCTTGGTTAAATGACTTGAGTCAATCATGTAGATATCAGACAAGTTTATGTTCTCTATTGGGGAGTAAATTAAACCACAACCGTGTGTGTAAAAACTTCATATTCCTTGTAAATTATTCATCTTTTATAGATTAAGCAGATCAAGGTTGATTTTATTTTTCAATAAAATCAAGTTGATAAGTTTATTTTATTGTTGGGGTGTTTATTGCATCTAAGAAAGTAAGCTAACAATGGTTAGTAGTACAGTCAAAACAGGAGTGAATATGTTAAATCAAAAAACAAGTGTAGAGAATGTAACAGATGTCATCCAAGTTATGAGAGCTGGTGTCGAGTTTTACCAAGACGCAATTGAGAAGGTCAGTAACCCAGCGCTCAAAAGTACTTTCACCAAAATGGCCACGAAAAAAGCCACAGCGATTCAAGCATTACAACCACTCGCCATTGCTGAGCAAGGTGATATTGAAGATGGGAGTTCTTTTGCGGTAGAGTCGCGCAAAATATACACCAAATTTGTGGCAGTGTTCTCAAGTGATGAAGACTACACCTATATTAAGCAACTTGAAGAAGTTGAAGATAAGGTGCTTGAAGTGCTGGATGATGCAATCGATAAAAATCAACAGGGTCAGGCATTGCTTATACTGACCAATATTCGAGCGGATGCGCAATCGATGCACGACGAAATGAAAACTCTGCAACAGTTACAGAAAAACTAGTACTGGTTCATTGTGTAAATGCCCTGCGGCGGGGTATTTGAATGCTTGATTGTAATCTCTAAAGCCGGACTACGGATTAGGGATATATCAAAATTATAGCTGTCGCTGATGTGTATTTAATACCGAACCACATCATCAATACACATCATCGGCTGTGGGTTTTGTCCAAGATGTAATTATTTAAGATGGATATGTCTACTGCGGCGACCCAGAATTTTTCTCACCTGGAGGAGTATTTAATTATGAATAACGACATTATTAAAGGTAAATGGAAGCAGGCATCTGGTTCACTAAAAGCACGTTGGGGTAAATTAACCGACGATGATTTACAGGAAATCGATGGAAAACTTGAGAAATTCCAAGGTAAGATGCAAGAGAAATATGGTATGGCTAAAGATGAGGCTAAAAAGGAATTCGACAAGTCACACTCTTAGCGTATAACCAATGAAAAAGGCGTCATGTTATATGACGCCTTTTAAAACTCAGACTCGAACGATTCTTGAGCTGATGAAAATATAATTGCCTATTAATTAACAAGATGCTTGACTGATTTCTGCCATTCAAACTGACTAATCTCGTCTGAAATACCTTAACTGTGAACTTTACAGCCATCATAGAGCATAGCCATTATGATGATTTATATTGGCTTGCGCACAGCATTATTAACATTATGCCTTTCAATCAGTTGAATAAAAAAACTCAATAAAAACTATGGATATAGATAACCTTTAGTGAATTATTTTTGAGGTTTATGTGAAATCCACAGTTTAATGTGCCCTTGGACGACCACCACACCATTGGTATCATAGGCTTTAACATCGACTAACATATCGCCCACTTGCCACTGCTCTGGTTTTACCTCTGCAACACATAGAATATCACTCGCCGCTTTTGCGGTGTAATCGACCGACATTCCTTTTGGTATCCAACGTAAATGCGCCGGAATCGATGCTTCAGCCATAGTGCCCATAGCCATTTCTAAACCATTACAAATAGCAATAACATGCACAGTGCCAATATGATTTTGGACTTTTTTTACGCTTTTTGATTAAACATTCACAACGGTTTACACGTAAATCGCTTATGTAAGGATGTACAGTGCCAAAATAGGGCGCCATACGCGCTACCATTTTAGAGAATATATGCTTACCAAAAGGGTACGCGGTCACTTTTTGATATAGCGACATGACTTTATTAGATTTAGTTTGGGCCATTGGAAAGACTCTGATTATTGTGGAAGTAAGTTGTCTGGTCGGATGAGGTTAGCATTGTTGTAACCTGCGGTGAAGTCATGATCAATATTTTCCATCGCTCATTACACTGGCCACAGGTATAATTTACTTGATTAGACACTTTAAGGATGAATTTTGAAAACTGACTCACTGATATTAAATTATTTTAAAGGTATGGCTATGGGGGCGGCAGATGTTGTCCCTGGGGTGTCTGGCGGCACAATTGCATTTATTACCGGTATTTTAGACCCGCTGTTGGATGGTATTCGCAAAATTAATTTTTCGTTAGTGGAGGTGATTAAACAGAAAGGGATTAAAGGTGCTTTTTTACACATTAACGGTCCTTTTTTATTGTGTGTATTTGGCGGTATTTTAACCAGCATTTTTACCTTAGCTAAATTAATTTCTTGGCTATTAGCGACGCATCCTATTCCTGTGTGGTCGTTCTTTTTTGGCTTAATTTTGTTTTCTGTGGCTCACATGCTCAAGCAAGTGGATAAATTCACTGTTGTTCGGGTTGTTATGTTTATTGTCGGTGTCGCATTTGCATGGGCAATCACAGTGTTGCACCCTATTGAAATGCAGGTGAGTTACCTTAACTTCTTTTTCTGTGGTGCCATTGCTATTTGCGCCATGATATTACCAGGCATTTCGGGCAGTTTTATTTTACTGCTCTTAGGGATGTATCCTGCGGTGTTAGCTGCTGCAAAAGGGTTTGATATTGTTTATTTAGCCTGTTTTGCTTTAGGTGCTGTTGCGGGACTATTGAGTTTTAGCCATGTGTTATCAGCATTGTTGCGTAAATTCCACGATGCGACTTTACTCTTTTTAACTGGGTTGATGTTAGGCACGCTCGGTAAAATCTGGCCATGGAAACAAGTGATTAGCTGGCGTGAAAACTCTAAAGGCGAGTTAGTGCCATTGGTTGAGCAAAATTTATCTCCGTTTCAGTTTGAGCACATTACCGGTGAGTCATCACAAATGATCGTCGCTATAGTGTGTCTGCTAATTGGGATTGGTTTGGTTTGGGGCCTAGAGCGCGTAGGTAATCGAGCGTAAAACTCATATAACATTTCAATCTGTGGCGTTGAGTTAACGCCTTAAGTTGCATATGAATAAAAAGCAGAACTTAGGTTCTGTTTTTTTATCGCTATTTTTAAGTAAGCTTATGTTGGTGTTATGTTTGATTATGTTTTGCCGCAAATGGTTGTGCGATAACAAGCCAATAACGCACTAGAAGGTGGCTTCGGATGCTATCCAAATGGGCGGCTAAAGGGTCTTGGTTATCTTGATACAATGAGTTTGTTATCAGGTTTTGTTTAGCATGACTAAGTGGCACATCTTATACTGCGATTGAAAACCGTTTGCTGCGAACAAACTTTAACCGCCCTAATCTTATATTGCACAAAACCACAAATATCCCTATAAACAATGAACTTAATTTTGTTTTATTCGTATATTTGGTCTAATTACATATGCGTTAACTATGCTATCTTTTTTAATCCCACCTTGGGAATATTACTTTTGCCACAGGAGTGCATAACATGCCAGATATCGATATATTTGTGCCAGAAAAAAATCCAGATTGGGATCAGCAGCTGTTTGCTGGGTAACCAAGTTCGTTTTGACGGCGGCCACAAAAACTCCTATTACTGCAGACAAGAAATTGAACCGTTTTTTGAATACACCACAGTGTGTCCTGAAATGGCTATTGGCATGGGTGCACCACGTAAAAGTATTCGCCAAGTGCGAGATGGCGATATTGTCCATATCCGCAGTGCCGATGGCTCGTTAGACGTGACCGATAAATTGAATGAATACTCCCAAGCTAAAGTAGAAGAGTTAGACTACCTTGGTGGTTATATTTTATGTGCTAAATCGCCAACGTGCGGTATGGAAAGGGTAACCGAGTACAAAATTGGCACCAATAATGGAACCAAGACTGGTGTCGGCGTTTTTGCCAAGAAATTAATGGAGCGTTATCCACTATTACCAGTGGAAGAAGAAGGCCGTTTACATGATTTGCCATTAAGAGAGAATTTCTTTACTCGAGTGTTTGCCTATAACGATTGGCGTAAAATGACCCAGTCGGGGTTAACTAAGCATAAGTTAATGCAGTTTCATTCGCGTTATAAGTACTTACTTATGGCACATAGTCCCCAATGGTATCGCGAGCTAGGCCCTATTCTGGCTGATATTCAAGATGTTGAGCAGTCGGCGCAGGTATACTTTGAGGGCTTTATGACCGCGCTTAAAATTATTGCCACCCGTAAAAATCACACCAGTACTTTGCAGCATATTCAGGGCTATTTTAAGAAAAAACTGACGGCTGCCCAGAAAGAAGAATTAAGCGAATCGATTTTAAAATATCGTCAAGGACTATTACCTTTACTGGTTCCTATTACCTTGATCAATCATTATGTGCGTGAGTTTCCGACACCCTATATTGAAGAGCAAGTGTATTTAAATCCGCACCCTGAAGCGTTAAAGCTTCGTTACGCCTATTAGGTCGAGTGTTAATGACTTCTATGAATAGCTTGATGTGGTTCAGGCAAGACTTACGTGTTGCCGATAACCCAGCATTAGTTGCGGCTTGTCAATTTGCCAAGCAACATCAAAGTAAGGTTAGGGCTGTGTATATTGTGACTCCGTCGCAATGGGCGCAGCATGATGTCGCGCCAATACAAATTAACTTTATTCAGCGGCACGTCAATTTATTAGCCCAGTCACTTGCCGCGTTAGGCATACCCTTGGACGTACTGCATCTTGAGTGGTTTAGTGATACTCATGCCGCGTTAAATGATTACCTGCAGCAGCATAATATTGATGCCGTGTTTGCCGGTAGCGAGCCGGAAATTAACGAACGCCGCCGCGACAGTGGCTTAATTGAGCAAGGGTTACCCCTGACGTTAATTGATCAAGACTGTGTATTGGCAAGTGGGCAAGTACAAAATTTGTCTGGTGATATGTATAAGGTGTTTACCCCATTTTCGAAAAAATGGAAAAGCATTGCCAGTCAAAAAGCGATAGTTCCCCTCGCAGTGCCAGCTCCAGTTGCGGCAGCCTTGCCATCACCTGCCGCTATTGAGTTTACTTGCCCTTCGCGTAACAGCGAACAATGGGCTGCTGGCGAAGGTGCAGCAAAGCGAATACTTGAACAATTTTTAGCAAGTCAGGTTGCAGATTATCAAGCAGAACGAGATTTCCCCGCCCTTGAAGGCACGAGTCGCTTATCACCCTTTTTAGCTATCGGAGTGGTGAGTTCTCGTCAATGTGTTGCGGCAATATTAGCGCAATACCCAGAAGCATTAGTCGATGATACTTGCGCGGCGAAAACCTGGTTAAATGAGCTTATTTGGCGTGAATTTTATCGACATCTGCTCGTGGCATTCCCGCATTTATCAATGGCGCAAAATTTTAATGAGCTGGGTAAAGGGATTGTTTGGCGAAATAATGCTCAGGAGTTTACCGCCTGGTGCGATGGGCAGACGGGTTATCCGATTATTGATGCTGCCATGCGCCAATTAAATCAAACGGGTTGGATGCATAACCGCTTACGTATGGTGGTCGCCAGTTTTTTAACCAAGCACTTATTGGTCGATTGGCGCTGGGGTGAACGTTACTTTAGACAGCAATTGATTGATGGAGACTTAGCGGCCAATAATGGTGGTTGGCAATGGTCTGCTGGCACCGGATGCGATGCGCAGCCTTATTTTAGGGTATTTAACCCTATGACCCAAAGTAGTAAGTTTGACCCTGATGGCAGTTTTATTAAACGTTACGTTCCAGAGGTTGCCCGCTGGTCGTTAAAAGATATTCATGAACCTAAAACGGTTAACGTTAATGACTTATTTGCCTCACCACAAGGCGACAGTTATCCAAAACCTATTGTTGAACACAAGATGGCCCGCCTCCGGGCAATAGAAGTGTTAAGTGCGCTAAAGCGTGGTTAATCCTATTTATTGTCACTACTGACGAGCTATTGAGTTGATTAACTTGGCTGCTTAAGTTCGCAAATCGGTGAATACAGTTTAAGGCCGCTATTATCTCTTATGATAATAGCGGCCTTTTTTTGGGCTTAGATCACACTATGGGCTTGGCTAAACGGTCGATTGCTCAGTATTGATTGAAGCGGTTCAATTAACGGCATAGAATGACTTATTAAAGGTTTAAAATTTATGCATGTTTAAATCTTGTTGCTGTTATGCCACTAAGTGAGTGAACTGTTTATGTTAAATATTGATGATCCTGCGGAAACTGATAACACTCCTGCTATATGGCGTTTAGGCTTTAGACCATTTTTTTTGGGTGGGGCGAGTATTGCGGCCTTATATATTCCATTGTGGTTAATGGGTTGGTTTACGCCACAATTTAGCCTATTTAACAGTGAATTTTGGGCTAACGTGGTGCCGTTATGGTGGCATCCGCACGAAATGTTATTCGGCTTTGCCATGGCGATAGTATGTGGCTTTTTACTCACAGCCGTTCAGGCGTGGACTAACCAACCGACCATTAAAGGGCGCGCATTAATGCTCACCTTTGGGTGTTGGTTTATTGCTCGCTTGATGTTGCTGTTGCCAATGAATATTCCTTTATTTTTACCGGCAATATTCGACAGCTTATTTTTAGGCTTGAGCGCTTATGCATTGTGGCGTTGTATTTATCCCGTTAAGCAATGGCGAAATATTGGGTTTCCGCTGCTATTGCTGGTGGCCTTAGTGGTCAACTTAGTCAGTTACTATGCTCTGTCTGAACGTAACTTCTCGTTATCAACTCAATTATGGCAAGGGATGATTTGGTGGTTCGCCATGGTGATCACCGTAGTCGGTGGCCGCGTGATCCCATTTTTTACCGCAATGAGAATTAAACAACCCAAACCCGATCCCATTATCGCACTCGAGAACACGTTAATATTGGCAATGGGTTTACTGTTTATTCAAGCCATCACTCATTGGCTTCCTGAGGGTGCAGAGCAACTGCTGCTTGTTGTTGCAGGCATATTACATTTACTCCGTTTTGCCCGATGGCAAGCACATAAAACCCTAAAAGAGCCGATGTTATGGTCGTTACATATATCGTATTTTTCGTTGCCTATCACACTGTTATTAATGGCTGTAAATATTGATAACGAATATGCCTATCGTACCTTGCTGCATCTGTTTGCCATTGGCGGGATTGCTTCATTATGTTTATCAATGATTTCAAGAGTTTCACTTGGGCATACTAGTCGTAATATCTACCAAGGACCTAACATGACCTGGGCATTTTTATGTGTGCCGCTTGCTGCAGTGTTACGTGCCGTTATGCCTTTGTTGATGCCTGAATACACGCAAATTTGGTTATGGGCAGCAGGGGCTTGTTGGTTTATGGGCTTTGGATTATTTGTGTGGTTTTACGCGCCGATATTAATGCGACCGCGTCTTGATGGTCGTCCGGGATAATCTGGTCACTGTATCTTTTATATCAAGTTATTTCAGTAATAACCCGGCTAGGTAGTTAAACAGACGGTGTCATAACCAGTGAACCCATTTATAGATAAGCAGTACTTTATGCTTAGCTCTCAAAGATTAATTAACGTGATGAATAAACAAAGGTTAGCAATATGATGGATCTACTTATCGAGGTGATAATGAAGGCTACGCAGCCGATGCGAAGCAAGGTAGGCTTAAGTGTTATTCTTGGGGCAATAGCTCTGTTGAGTCTAACCTCTTGGTCGCTCAAAGGTGCTGAGGTGGATCCTAATCAACTAAAGTTTCCACAACAATATGACTCATGGCAAGCAACCGAAGAACAAGTAGATCGAGACGATATACTGGCGCAATATCCTGCCAATATCATTTTATGGGCAGGTTCATCATTTGCCAAAGAATATCATAGCCCTCGCGGGCATCAGTTTGCTGTAGCTGACGTGACACATACCTTGCGTACTGGTGTTGCAATAGCTGAAGGTGACAAAGGTTTATCTGCCAGTTGCTGGACCTGTAAAACACCTGATGCCCCTAGATTGATTAAAGAAATGGGTATTCAAGGTTTTTCAGGTGCCAATTTTGTTGATTTAGGCCGTGAAATCAAATCCGTTGTTTACTGCAGTGATTGTCATGTTGATGGCAGTGCTAAACTCGCATTACCTCGACCACATGCACAAGATGCGATGGCAAAAATTAAACTGCCTTTTGATAAGCAAAACCACACTATGCAAGGGGCACAGGTTTGTGGTCAATGTCATGTGAGTTATTATTTCCAGCCTGAAAATAATAACAAGGTTAATATTCCATGGATTTTTGGCAGCACTGCCGATGAAATTGAAAAGTATTACGACACACGTCGCTTTTACGAATGGATCCACCCCATTTCTAAAACCCCAATATTAAAAGCGCGTCATCCAGAGTTTGAACATTGGAGTCGTTCGGCTCACGCTAAGCAAGGCGTGACCTGTATAACCTGTCATATGCCGCCTGCGACCGATGAAAAAGGCGCTACATTTACTGACCATAAGGTTGGTGGTGCATTAGACAATTTTGATCGTAGTTGTGTAAATTGTCATAGCAGTAAAGCGGCCATCACCAAAAAGCTTGATAAAACCAAAGCTACTATTAATGCCAAAGCACGACATGTAGAGTCATTGCTGATTAAGGCGCATTACGAAGCCAAAGCTGCGTGGGATGCGGGGGCTACATGGGCGCAAATGAATGATGCGATTATGGCTATTCGTCATTCACAATGGCGTTGGGATTTTGCCACTGCATCGCATGGTATGTATGCTCATAACCCTAAAGAGGGGATTGAACTACTGGATAAATCGACTGAACAGGTTATTTATGCCCGTCAAGCATTGGCCCGCATATTAAGTCAAATGTCAGTTACTGAAGTTGAGTACCCAGATTACAGTACCAAAGAAAAAGCCCACGCTGCTATTGGCTTTGTTGAAGCCGACGCGATGAAGGCGAAACACGCATTTATTCAACAGGAAGTTGATAAATACTGGCATCCAGTGGCCAAAACAGGTTACTCAGTTTCTGAATAAAACACACTATTACTGACTTTATTAACGCCTAAGCTTTGCTTAGGCGTTTTGCTGTGTGGCTCATTTAACATGTTGATCTACTTTTGCGAGTATGTCGTATCAACCCCCATAAGTTTTTATTTGTTTCACGGTCATTAAATGCTTTTATCTGATTGTCATATAAGGCATTGTTATATTTATGTTCCGTGAGTTTTTAGGGTCGCGTGGTAGGAGTCTGTTAATGCAAGGTGCACAATCGATAGTTGATACTCAATCAGTACCATTAAATACGGACAATTCTGCGTCTGTGAGTGGTCATCCGGCTATTGTTGATGCCTTTATTAATATGTATCAACAGCTCAATAAAGATAATTTGTTTCTACTCAGTCAAGTCTATCGCGATGATATTTGCTTTAGAGATCCGATGCATCATGTCGAGGGCATGGAAGCATTAACGCATTATTTTGCCAACATGTATCAAAACGTCACCCACATTGAATTTGACATCAAAGAAGTGGTCATTGGTGCTGATAATCAGCAAGCCGCTTTGTATTGGACCATGAGTTATACACATCCTAAATTAAGTAAAGGCCAGCTAATAAATGTTGAAGGCATGTCGCAACTTAAATTTTCCGATAAGATATTTTCTCATAGAGACTACTTTGACCTAGGACAAATGCTCTATGAGCAAGTGCCTTTTTAGGAGGTCTCATCGGCTTACTTAAAAATAGGGTGGCGAAGTAATGGCAACTGTTAACGTGAGTTCCAAGGCCGTATTAATTACTGGAGCCAGCTCAGGTATTGGGTTAGCTTTAGCTGAATATTACCTTGAAAAAGGTATTACTGTAATAGCTTGTGGCCGAAATGCTCAAGCATTAGAGGCGATTACCGGCGCCACACCGCTAGAGTTTGATATTACTGATAATGAGCAGGTACAAGCCGCAGCCGCTAAGCTTAAGCAACTATTGCAGCATAATGGTTGGCAGCTACAGCAAGTGGTATTGAATGCCGGAAGCTGCGAATACATTGATGATGCATTGCATTTTGACTCGGCTTTATTTGCGCGAGTGATCAATACCAATGTGGTTGCTATGGGTTACTGTCTAGAACATTTTTTACCGCTTTTAGGCCGTGGTGCTCAGCTGGGACTGATGAGTTCAAGCGCCACCTATCTGCCGTTTCCGCGTGCCGAAGCCTATGGCGCATCAAAAGCGGCCATTACTTATTTAGGTCGCAGTTTACGAGTTGATCTTGCCAAACATGGGATTGGGGTTAGCGTGATTTGCCCAGGTTTTGTGAAAACCCCCCTTAACCGCTAAAAATGACTTTGCTATGCCAATGCAAATCTCGCCTCAGCAAGCCGCTGTGACCATTTATAATGGTATGCAACGCCAAAAATGTGAGATCCATTTTCCAACCAAATTCACTTGGTTACTTAAATTAGCCTCTTTATTGCCAGAAAAATTATTAGTGTCTTTATTGGCTCCTAAATAGCTTGCTCAAGTCAATCAACAATAAAGTATTAGTGTCAGGGATTAACGAAATGAAAAATATTGCTGTAATAGGTAGTGGAATTGCAGGCCTAACGAGTGCCCACTTACTCAGCCGGGAACACTCAGTAACTGTGTTTGAGGCTAATGATTATATTGGTGGTCATACAGCTACCATAGATGTAGAAGTTGCTGGCCAGCAATACGCAATCGACTCAGGCTTTATTGTGTTTAACGATCGTACTTATCCGCTTTTTGAAACTTTAATGGCGCAACTTAAGATTAAATCGATACCCACTGAAATGAGCTTTAGTGTTAACAATGCACTCACGGGGCTTGAATATAATGGCCATAATTTGTGGAGTTTATTTGCCCAGCGCCGTAATTTATTTCGTCCAAGTTTTTACAAATTTTTAGGCGAGATAGTTCGGTTTAATAATGGTTGTAAAGTGATTTATGAGGCAGATAAATACCCTACGGCTTCACTAGGTGAATATCTTGACCAGCAAGGTTTTTCTGCCTTTTTCTGTGAGCATTACATTTTACCTATGGGCGCCGCTATTTGGTCTGCCAGTATTGATGATATGCGCGGTTTTTCACTGCGATTTTTCATTCGTTTTTTCCAACATCATGGATTATTAAATATTAATGATCGCCCGCAGTGGTATGTACTTGAAGGCGGTTCGCGCAGTTATATTCCTGCTTTAACGGCACCTTTCAAAGATCGCATTCAGCTTAATTCTCCCGTTACAGGTATTAAGCGCAGCGATGATGGCGTATATGTTCAAGTGGCTAAAGGGGAATGGCAGCGTTTTGATGATGTGGTATTAAGTTGCCATAGCGATCAGGCATTAGCGATGTTAACTGATGCCACCCAAGACGAGATTGACGTGTTAGGTGCAATGGAATACCAGAATAATGAAGTGGTATTACATACTGACATTAATCTGCTGCCTAAACGCAAAGCGGCATGGGCAAGTTGGAATTATCGTTTAGATGGTAAAAATCAGCAAGATATTGCCCAGCGTCCTGCCAGTGTGACTTATAACATGAATATTTTGCAGTGTTTACCAGCCAGTGCGCCAACATTCTGTGTCACTCTCAATCAAACGGCGTTAATTGACGAACGTAAAATTTTGCGTAAGTTTAATTATGCTCACCCAGTATTTAATGATGCCAGCATGAAGTCTCAAGCGAAAAGATCGCTTATCAATGGTAAACACAATACCTACTTTGCGGGAGCTTACTGGCACAACGGATTTCATGAAGACGGCGTTCGGAGTGCGGTTGAAGTATGCGATCTTTTTGGGATTAGTTTATGAATCAACCCACATCGGTAATGAAATATGATCAATTAAACAGTGGCATTTATTGTGGCAAGGTTAACCATCGCCGTCATACGCCTAAGGTGCACAGTTTCGGTTATAACATTGCGATGATGGCAATTGATTTAGATGAACTGCCAGCATTAACGGCGGTGAGTAAGTTGTTTTCAACAGACAAGTTTACCCCACTTAAATTTAAGCCTAGCGATTATCTCAATGCGCTTGAGCAGCAATTTGGTGAGAAACTTGCGTTAAGCCAAGCTTGTGTAGGCTCTGATGCTGTGGCATTGAAACATCGCGTGTTGGCAACCATTGAGCATTTAGGCGCCACACAAATATGCGATAAAGTGATATTTTCTGGGCAGATACGCCATTTTGGTTTTTATTTTAGTCCGGTCAATTTTTACTTTTGTTATCATCAAGATGAGCTAATCTATATGCTCGCTGAGGTGAGTAATACCCCTTGGAATGAGCGTCATTGTTATCTGGTGGATATTGCCAATACTACTCAAACAGACAAAGTGTTTCATGTGTCGCCTTTTATGAACTTAGATATGCATTACTTGTGGCGTATTACGCCCCCAGCTAAACATTTGAAAGTGACTATTGAAAATAGAAATGCCAATAACGATAAGCTATTTGATGCTGGTTTAGTGTTAAAACGCCAACTAATTACCTCAAGTTCGATACGCCAATTTATGTTGGGTTACCCATTGATGACGCTCAAAATTATGTTGGGTATTTATTGGCAAGCTATGAAGTTATTTATTAAGCGGATCCCATTTGTTGGCAAGCAGACCGTTAAGTTGAATTAATCGTTATTGAAAAATGTAAACCAAATAAGTGGTTATCACGTATTACAGTTGCATTACGCCAATAAAGCGATCGAATAAGACAGTGTATGAACTGGAGAAATGACATGGAAAATATGGTGACAGAAAGTAGCATGACTCAAGCGAGTTTATCTGACAGCCTGGCAAGGAAAATTCTTCTTCGCGCATTAGCGCATCTTGCTGAAGGTCATTTAACGATTGTTGATGGTAATCAAACTTCAGAATTTGGCGATCCTAAAAGCGATGTGCACGCCACAATGCAGGTCCAGCATGCTAACTTTTATCGTCAAGTGGTGTTTGGCGGTTCAATTGGCGCTGGTGAAGCTTATATTCAAGGCCATTGGTGTAGCCCAGATTTGACCAAAGTGGTGCAGATTTTTGCCAAAAACTTAGCCTTGCTAGACAATATAGAACGTTATTTTTCATGGTTGAGCAATGGTATCAATCGTATTAAACATGTATTTAATCGTAATTCTGAAACCGGCTCTAAGCGAAATATTCTGGCGCATTACGATTTAGGTAATGACATGTATAAAGAGTTTCTTGACCCAGAAATGATGTATTCAAGTGCACTTTATCCGGCAGATGATAGCAGTCTAAATGAAGCGCAATTACACAAGTTGCACACCATTTGTGAGCGTTTAGATTTAAGTCCAGGCCAAACCTTGCTTGAAGTTGGTACCGGTTGGGGCGCTTTGGCCATTTATGCGGCGAAACATTATGGCGTGCATGTTACTACCACGACAATTTCCGATGCTCAGTACGATTATGCACTAGCGCGAGTGAAGCAAGAAGGGCTTGAAAATAGTATTACCTTGTTGAAACAAGATTATCGTTTATTGACGGGTGAATATGACCGAGTCGTATCGATTGAAATGATTGAAGCTGTCGGCCACGAATATTTAGGCGGTTTTTTCGAAAAACTTCAGCATATGCTTAAACCAGACGGGCGCATGCTTATCCAGGCGATTACTATTGCCGACCAACGTTACAATAGCTATCGCAAGAGTGTCGACTTTATACAGCGCTATATATTCCCCGGCGGTTGCTTACCGTCGGTGAGTGAAATGACTCGTCACATCGCCAAGAAAACCGACATGGTCACCTGGTCTATTGATGATATGGGTAAAGACTATGCACGTACATTAAAGCATTGGCATGAGAATTTTGATGCTGCTTACGACAAAATAAAAGCCTTAAATTATGGCGATGACTTTATTCGTATGTGGAAGTTTTATCTGAGCTACTGCGAAGGTGGTTTTTTAGAACGTACCACAAGTACAGTGCATTTAGTTGCCGTGCGTCCTCAATACCGATCTTAATCAATGATAGTGTTATCTTGCTATTTACATCCCCGGTAATATATTACCGGGACGTCTCATCATGTGTGTGAGGTGTTATGTCTTCTTACGGTATTCCGCCAACGTTATTTATCTTAATTAACGCCGTGTGCTTCCAATTAGTTTGGTGGGCGGGAGTACTGGCTCAAAATCAACTCTTATTACTGTCTATTTTATTGATCATTAGTCACTTTTTATTGTCACCATCAGCGCGTCATGATGCATTAGTTATGGGTGTTTGTGGGGCAATTGGCATCGCGGTTGATAGTCTATTGGTGTGGTTTGGCGTATTTGAATTCGCTAATATCCCTTATTGGTTGGGACTATTATGGCTCTATTTTGCACTTTGTTTAGACTACAGCTTATCTGTATTCAGAAAGCTCCCTCTGTGGTTACAGTCAGTATTGGGTGGGGTATTTGGTTGTTTAAGTTATCTTGCTGGCGCTAAATTTGATGCCGTGGAGCTGCCATTGGGAGATGCTTGGAGTGCACTGATATTGGCACTGATCTGGAGTGGCTTATTTCCCGTACTGTTAATAATCAGTAGCAAAAAACTCCCGTATTACAACGGTGGCTCTCGTTTTGGAGAATCCTAGATGAAAACCTTAACCAAGGCTGCTAAATCGCAGCCACATTGGCAGATACCCCAATCGATGCACTGGTTAGCAGAATTACTCTTTGGTGTGGTGGGCGCACTGGTATTAGCACTTGTTGTTATGTTGAGTGTCAGTGATGCTTTTGCTAATGATGGTGACAGTGTTTCACATATTGCGACAACAGCCCCCTTGGTTAAAGCCGACACAGCTGATGTGCCACTGATTGAAGTTGGCACAGCCGACATGAGTCTTCTGTGGCTGGATATCTATAGCGCTAAATTATTTTCCATCGACGGTAAATATCAAGCTAATCGATTTCCAATGACTCTCGACATCCAATATCACCGCGATATTGATGCCAGTGATTTGGTTGATGCGACAATTGAGCAATGGCAACATTTGGGGTTAACTAAAGATAATATTGAGCTTTATCGTCAACAGATAGTCAAAGCATGGCCTGATGTTAAAGAGGGCGATAGACTCACGTTTAGAGTTAACACGCCAGAAGATGCAGCATTTTTACTTAATGATAAGACATATTATCAAGTTAATAACAGTCAGTTCCCTGAAGCTTTTCTCGATATCTGGTTGTCAGAAAAAACCAGTCACCCCGAATTACGTAAACAATTAATTGGAGTCAACTAATGCGCACCAGTCTATTATCCATACCTCAAAAGATATCTGTTTCAGCGCGCGGCATGATTAAAAAGTTTGCTCATGTGTGTTTGTTTAGCGGATTACTTTTAGGTGTGATGTCATGTTCATCAGCCTCGATTGAAGATTATCAACAAACGACGCCTAAGTTAGACTTAGCCACATTTTTTGACGGTAAGCTAACGGCGGCAGGCATAGTACAAGATTTTTCTGGCAAGGTGACGCGTAAATTTACTGTGACTATGGAAGCGCACTGGACCGACACGCCACAAGGTAAGCAAGGTGTGATTAACGAATGGTTTGTTTACGATGATGGCGAAAAACAAACTCGAGTATGGAAAATTACTGACAAAGGTAATGGTATTTACCAAGGCACAGCCAATGATATATTAGGTATTGCAGAGGGTGAGTCGCGCGGCAGCGCATTACGCTGGCGCTATGATATGCAATTAGCTGTAGATGGCAGTGAGTATCAAGTGCATTTTGATGATTGGATGTTTTTAGTCGATGACCAAACCATTATCAATAAAAGTGACATCATTAAGTTTGGTGTTACCGTTGCTCAGGTCACTTTAGTTATTGCTAAGCAAGCTGATTAAGTAGCGGACCAAGCTATAGGCTGGTGCTCTGCGAACATAAAAAATGGACTCTAATGAGTCCATTTTTTATGTTCGTCATTAAGCTGTATTAGCCTTTAAGCTTAGACGCATCAACATGTTTTTTATCGTAATATTCAAATGGAAACTGATTGCGGATCTGTTGTACTAGGTTATCGCCTATATTGGCCGAAACATGTAAACGCACGTCACCTGACTTTTCCGCTCTAACAGTACAAGTGAGTTTGTTTGATTTAGCGATTGCACGGCAGTCTCGCTCAAACTTCTCTGGTATTTTGCCTTTATGTCTGTTGAGTTTGCCATCTTTGAAATGCATTTCAAAAAGGGTTAATCCACGGCTACCACTAAAAATCAGTTTGTAGGCCAGAAAAAATAATACTGCAATTATCAGTACTTTGATGATGGTATCAACCATAGTTTGCTCCTTTAAACCGTATATTTATACGATGGCTATTACCATAAGATACTATGCTACGCTCTGGATGCAATGCTAATTTATTAAAATATATGCGCTAGATCCAAGTTATATTCTATGGTTAAGACCTTATTGATTAATCCAAGATGATTTTGTCATTTGAGTGCTGCCTAAAGCAAATTTGCTGTCATTTAACCTAGGGCATAATGGATATCTGAGGGGGTGATCTTTAGGCTGGTTTAGTTATCGAAATGGCTTTATAAACGATGAATATGTGCTACATTTAATGACGATGCAGGTGCATGTAAATGGATGTATAACTTATTTAAGGACTAAATATGTCACTCTCTAATGCTAGTCGTTGGGCCGAAATCTGTGAAATCCAAACATCTTTAATGCTCGATTTAGCTGATAAATTCCCGCAGCGCCGCGAACAATTACAACATATTGCTGACGGCTGGCAATGCGTTAAGAAGCAAGCCCAAGGGCAATCGCTAAATGGATTGTCGACCAAATAACTTCTGCTTTATGACCTTTATAATCAATATCCAATCTTGGTTTATGGTTAAAGCATAAAAAAACCGCATTATGCGGTTTTTTGTTTTTAACACCGGCTGATATCCGTTTAATCGTCAACACTCATGTCACATTGCAACTTGTACATAGTGAGCCACAATGGGCTAGTGATAATACGATAAACAATGATCAGCGCTGTTGCGTAGCAATTAACCCCTAGGGGTTAAAATGCGTAACTAACGCTGGCTAGTACTGTGCCTGAGTTTTTATATAGCCCAGAGCTTACTTTGTAATCACCACTCATGTCGGTGTCTAAATAAGCTAAAGATAAGCCAAAACCAGAGACTTCGGTTGATACGCCCACAGAGTAATCTGAATAGCTGTCAAAACCTTCACCATCATCAATGGCGTCACCAAAGTTGTAGCCATAATGCAGGTCTAAACTCCAGTTTTCGGCAAACTCCCAGCCATAATTGATTTCGGTATAGTGCAGATCAAGATCGCTTCCACCGTAGTCATTAGTATACCAATAGGCTGCTCTGAAACCACTGAAGTCGATACCTGCGCTAATCTCCAAATAATCCAGATCGCTTTCGCCTGGGTAGTTGTAACGATATAAGGTTAAGTCATAACTGGTATCGTCGTTAAGTTCACCATAGTAACCAGCATACAAGTCTATTTCGACGTCTGGGCCATTGTAATCTGGCTCATCGAAATCGACATTACTGCCCCAAGCACCGACAAAAAAACCACTTTCATGGCTCCAATCGATATTAGCTTGTAGCGCTGGATCCCCTGCGGTTTGTGATATTCCACGGAAACGATAATCGTTGGTTACAGTGACCGCACCAGATACTTCTGCCGTGGCTAACGGAGCCAGAAGAGTAGCTGATAACGTTAATCCGCTTAACAGTGCAATTCGCGTTCTTTTAAATGTTTTCGACACGATATTATCTCCATTTACATAAAATACAGTGACTGATATTGAGCTATCTAGCCACTGCGTATGCCACTTATCAGAAGCAAAACCGTCATGGTTTCGTCTGTACCGCATGGCGGTGAAACGTTACTGTTGTTCAAACATAACGTAGATTTTTTTACAGTGATTAACCACTTCCCACGTGCCGGTAAATCCAGCTGGAATAACAAACTTATCACCCGTACTGACGGTTAAGCGTTGGCCTTGACTGTCAGTGATGATGCTAGTGCCTTCGAGAATGTCGCAATATTCATATTCGCTATAATTAATGTTCCAACTGCCAGACTCACTTTGCCAAATACCGACATTAAATTGCTTACATGGGCTTTCAAAATGATTTTGTACTGACTGTAATGGATTACCTGTTATCAGTTTTTCATTGGCCAAGTGATAAGACTCAACCGCAGTTGATTGGCGACTAAATACGGTAATATCGCTAATGTTTTTGTTCATCGTATTCACTTATTTCATCGTAGGCATGATAAATGCTGAAGGTTCGTTACTGTCGCTTTTAGCTTGTGGCCAGCGAGCCGTAATGGCTTTTCGCTTAGTATAAAAACGTACTCCATCAGGTCCGTGCATATGCAGAGGCCCAAATAGTGAGCGTTTCCACCCCCCAAAGCTATGAAATGCCATAGGAACCGGAATGGGCACATTCACTCCGACCATACCCACTTCCACGTGGTGACAAAAATGGCGTGCAACTTGGCCGCTTTGAGTGAAAATGGCGGTGCCATTGCCAAATTCATGTTGGTTAATTAACGCCAAGGCTTCGGCATAGGTATCGACGCGCACTATTGCTAATACAGGGCCAAAAATTTCTTGTTGGTAAATGCTCATGTTTGGCGTGACATGATCAAATAAGCACGCACCCAAAAAGTAACCTTGCTGGTGGTCGCTAATGCTGATATCGCGGCCATCAACCACTAACGTCGCGCCTTCATTCACGCCAGCATCAACGTAATCACGTACTTTGGCTAAGTGTTGCGCCGAAATTAACGGCCCCATGTCCATTTCCGGCGTCACACCGCTACCCACTTTTAAGGCACTAATTTGTGGCAGTAATGCTTCCACCAATTTGTCAGCCACATCACCAACCGCCAATACGACTGATATCGCCATACAGCGCTCACCGGCACTACCGTATGCAGCTCCCATTAGCGCATTAACGGCTTGATCTAAGTCAGCGTCTGGCATCAATAACATATGATTTTTAGCACCGCCCAACGCCTGTACACGTTTACCGTGAGAAGAAGCTGTACTGTAAATATACTCAGCAATAGGGGTTGAGCCAACAAAGCTGACGGCGTGAATATCAGGGTGAGTTAACAAGGTATCAACCGCTTCTTTATCACCATTGATAACGTTAAATACACCATCAGGTAGACCGGCTTGTTTAAGCAATTCGGCAATAAACATTACTGCACTTGGATCTTTTTCAGATGGCTTCATGATAAAAGCATTACCGCAGGCTATCGCGATAGGGAACATCCACATTGGCACCATCACTGGAAAGTTAAACGGAGAAATACCCGCCACCACACCTAATGATTGGTTAACTGACCATGAGTCAACGCCGCCACCGACTTGCTGAGTATGTTCGCCTTTGAGCAAATGTGGAATGCCACAAGCAAACTCAACGACCTCTAGCCCTCGGGTGATTTCACCTTTAGCATCATCTAATACTTTGCCGTGTTCAAGAGTGATTAATTGTGCCAATTTATCAACATTTTGCTCGACTAAGGCTTTAAATTTAAATAATACCCGAGCACGGTTGAGTGGGGTGACTTGTGACCAGGTTTGGTAAGCTTTTTTAGCCGCACTAATCGCTAAGCTCACTTCTTCACGACTCGCCAGTGATACTTGGCCACGGGTTTCACCCGTTGCAGGATCATAGATTGTTTGATTACGCTGACTCGCTGGTGTGTGTTGCCCATCGACAAAATGAGTAATGTTAAGCATGAACTGGATCCTTTTAAGCAAAATAGGTATTCAAGAAATTGGTATTTAAAAACGATTAACCAACCGCGTTAATCGCATCGCTTATGTGATTAACCATGTCGTCGATTTGTGATTTTTCTACAATCAATGGCGGTGATAACGCGATGATGTCAGCGGTTGCTCGCACTAAGGCACCTTGCCTAAAGCAGTGATCAAAAATGGCGTAACCTCGCTTACCCACACCTTTATCGCTCGGTGCCAGTTGGATACCTGCCACTAAACCGGTATTGCGAATATCAATGACGTTTGGCAGTCCTTTAAGGCTGTGAACGGCTTGTTCAAAGTAAGCCTCAAGTCCCTTAGCGCGTTCAAATAACTGCTCATCTTCATATATTGATAAAGTTGCAAGTGCTGACGCTGCGGCAACCGGATGGCCTGAATAAGTGTAACCATGGAAGAATTCAATTAACTCATTAGGGCCATTCATACATGTATCGTGAATGGTATTACTGACAAATACAGCGCCCATTGGAATTGCACCGTTATTAATCGCTTTCGCTGTGGTTATCATGTCTGGCGTCACTTGCCAGCGTTCACTGGCAAAAGCAGCACCAACTCGGCCGAAGCCAGTGATCACTTCATCAAAAATAAGCAAAATACCGTGTTTTTGAGTGATTTCACGCAGGCGCGCCAAGTAACCGTCTGGTGGCAGAATAACCCCTGCTGATCCTGACATTGGCTCGACAATGACAGCGGCAATATTTTCCGCGCCATGTAACGTAATCAGTTGCTCAAGTACTTCGGCTTTATCTAAGCCATGTGGAGGTAAACCATGACTGAAAGCATTATTGGCAATGTCGAGAGTGTGAGGCAGGTGATCAACACCTTGCAGTAATTGTTGGCTGAATGTTTTACGGTTATTACTAATGCCACCCACTGAGATGCCACCAAAACCGACACCATGATAGCCAAGCTCACGGCCGATAAAGCGCGTTCGAGATGCCTGACCATTGGCTCTGTGATAACAAAGTGCCATCTTAAGTGCAGTATCAACCGACTCTGAGCCTGAATTGGTAAAAAATACCTTATCTAATCCATCTGGACTGAGCTGACTGAGTTTATGCGCTAATTCAAATGCAAGTGGATGACCCATTTGAAACGACGGCGCATAATCCATTTGGCTAATTTGTTTACTTACCGCTTCTGAGATCTCTTGCCTTCCGTGTCCCGCATTACAACACCATAGACCTGCGGTAGCATCGAGTACTTTATTGCCTTCAATATCGGTGTAATACATTCCTTGTGCCGAGACAAGGAGACGTGGATTGGCTTTAAACTGCTTGTTGGCGGTAAATGGCATCCAAAAGTGCGCCATATTTGGCCAAGATTGTGATGAATCGCTGATTCCATTTTGCTTATATTCGCTCATAAATTGACTCTACATTGATAGCTACAATTATTAGGGATTCATCTTAAACTGATTAAATAATGAGTGACGAATATTCGCTATGCTATGTCAAAAATAATGAACATAAAAGTGTTTTGTGCATTTATTTAAACTAAATGTGCCTATTTTGTAAAATATATTGAAAATTTCTTGCTGTTCAGCATAATCAGGTGACAATATTGATTAACATAAATGTGTCAGTAATCCATTTTAGACGGCACAAATTAGTCTTGGCACCTGCTTTATTTCTTAGTTTTGGTGTTTATCAATCCATTTATTATTTCGAGGTCACAATGAGTACTCCAACAAGTCGTAGCGATTGGGAAGCACTGGCAGTAAGTTTACAAATCAATGGCAGTGCATTTATCAATGGTCAATATCAAAGTGCTGTGTCTGGTGACACTTTCGACTGTATCAGCCCAATTGATGGCAAAGTTCTTGCCAAAGTCGCGAGCTGTGATTTAGCCGATGCAAACCTTGCTGTTGCCAATGCGCGTGAAGTATTCGAAGCGGGTACCTGGGCTAATTTACCACCAGTAAAACGTAAAGAAGTCATGATTAAGTTTGCCGATTTACTTGAAGCTAATGCCGATGAAATGGCGTTACTCGAAACCCTAGATATGGGGAAGCCCATTCAGCATTCTAAAGGGGTTGATGTTGTCGGTGCTGCCCGTGCTATCCGTTGGTCTGGTGAAGCAATCGATAAAATTTATGATGAAATAGCGCCAACAGCCCATAACGAAATTGGCATGATCACCCGTGAAGCCGTTGGTGTGGTTGCCGCGATTGTACCGTGGAACTTCCCGATGATTATGGCATGCTGGAAGCTAGGGCCATCATTAGCGACAGGTAATAGTGTGATTTTAAAACCATCAGAAAAATCACCATTAACCGCTATTCGTATGGCCCAGTTAGCCATTGAAGCGGGTATTCCAGCCGGCGTATTAAACGTATTACCTGGTTTTGGTCATACAGTGGGTAAAGCGCTGGCGTTGCACATGGACATTGATACTTTGGTATTTACCGGTTCAACAAAAATTGCCAAACAGTTAATGATTTATGCGGGTGAGTCGAACATGAAGCGCGTATGGTTGGAAGCTGGTGGTAAGAGCCCAAACATTGTGTTTAACGATGCTCCAGATTTGAAAGCGGCAGCAGAAGCCGCTGCGGTAGCGATTGCGTTTAACCAAGGCGAAGTGTGTACTGCTGGTTCTCGCTTATTGGTTGAGTCAGGCGTTAAAGATGAGTTAATCAAGTTGATAGTTGAACAAATGCAGGGCTGGCAACCAGGGCATCCACTTGATCCTAAAACCACTTGTGGTGCTATGGTCGATCAACAACAGCTCACTAATGTATTGAACTATATTAAAAGCGGCAGCGAACAAGGTGCTACCTTAGTTGATGGCGGCAAACAAGTGATGGTAGAAACCGGCGGCATGTTTGTGCAACCGACTATTTTCAGTAATGTTAAAAATGACATGAAAATTGCCAGTGAAGAGATTTTTGGTCCTGTGTTATCGGTTATTGAATTTGATGGCATGGAAGAAGCCATTAAGATTGCCAACGACACTATCTATGGCCTAGCTGCTGGTGTGTGGACCTCAAACTTAAGTAAAGCCCATAAAACGGCTAAAGCGCTGCGCAGCGGTATGGTGTGGATAAACCATTATGACGGTGGTGACATGACGGCTCCATTTGGGGGTTATAAGCAGTCTGGTAATGGCCGCGACAAGTCATTACATGCGTTTGATAAGTACACTGAACTTAAAGCGACTTGGATTGCTCTATAGTCACTAAGGTTTTAGATTTGAAAAGCCCTTTATTTGCTAATAAAGGGCTTTTTTATTAGTAGGTATTCAAGCTAAAGAATGTGATTACTCGCCCTAAACCACAGTGTATAAATGATTCAAAATTAGTCAGATGATAAATTGATTGCAGGATGAACTCACGGTTTATTTATGATTAACATATCAGCATAGATGCAAAAGCATATTGCTAAAAGTAACACCTTTTCAGCCCCCCTTATGTGGTGAGTACTGCCGCCAAATATGGTTCATCCAGCGACTATTGTCCTAGTAATTCCCTTCAACTTTGTCAGTTTTCATTGTTATTTAGTTACCTTTGTATTTCTTATTTACTCTTTATTTAACACTAGCTTTAAGTATTAACTATCAATTTTTATGTAAACCTTTAGTTTTATTATTGGTTGATAAATATGGTTTTTAGCATTTCAAATCAATTATTTAAATTGATATGTTGGCAAGATGTTGGTAATAATATTTGCTGGTTATATCCTTTTAGCTGTTGATGGCGACATTCAGCTAATCATAATTTTGCTAGTTGATATTATTTGAGGTGACTCATGTTTAACAATCTAAAGCTCGGTGCAAAAATCAGTGGCGGTTTTGGTTTGGTGCTCATACTACTTGCAATTGTTGTGGTGACTAGCATTAGCGCACTTAACTCATCTGGCTCGAGTTTTCTTCATTATAAATCACTAGCACAAGACACGAATATCGCCGGAAGACTTCAGGCTAATATGTTATTGGTGCGTATTAAGGTGAAAGATTATCTCATCAGTCAGTCCGATGAAGATTTAGTCGAGTACAACAGTGATGTGACCAAAATGAAAACTTACCTTGAGGAAGCGAAAAAGCAAATCAAGGCGCCTGAGAGAGCCGCGCAGATTACCTTTGTTGAAGAATCATTTCGCACTTACCAACAATCATTTGAGCAGGTTGTTGAGTTGATTCGACAAAGACATAAAATCAATGACACTCAGCTGGTACCAAGCGGAGAGAGAATGCTTGCCACCATAGAAAGTCTTATTCAATCGTCAAATGATAATGAAGATAATCAAGCGGTTTATTATGCCAGTTATGTTAAAGACACCCTGCTAATGGGGCGTTTATTTATGGTGAAGTATTTGCAAACTAATCAAGAAAGTGATTTTGGCTTAGCCCTTGAGAAAATGACTAATCTGATGGCAACTAAGCTCGATCAACTCGATAAAAATCTTAATCAAAGTGAGCAAAGAAGTTTAATGCTCGAGTTTGAAAAAAATCATAAAATTTACTTAGCATCAATGAATCAGGTACATGATTCTATTGTCAGCAGAAATAACTTAATTAAAAATGTTTTAGATGTGCATGGCCCTAAAATCGCTCATGCCACAGAAGACATCAAACTCTCAGTAATGAATGAGCAAAAAGCATTAGGCTCTGAGCTTGATGTCACCATTGCAGACAGTATTCAGTTCACATTGATCATGTCTATTGCTGCAATCGTCATAGGGCTCGTTATTGCATATCTTCTTACCATCAGTATTACTCGGCCCATCCAAACCGCTGTTAATGCGGCAAATCAATTGGCTTTAGGCGATTTAACGGTTCGGTTAGAGAGTAGCAGTAAAGATGAAACGGGTATGTTGCTGAATGCTATTCAAGACACGTCAACTAAATTAAAACTGATGCTCACCACAATTAATGCCGCCAGTATTGAGTTAGCATCGGCATCTGAAGAGCTCGCTGTTGTCACAGAGCAAACATCCAATGGGATTTCTCGACAAGAGTCTGAAACGGATATGGTTGCCACCGCAATGAATGAAATGGCTGCAACCGTTCATGATGTTGCAGATAGTGCGGCAAAAGCGGCTGATGCCGCTAATCAGGCAAATATTGAATCATTATCAGGTTCACAAGTTGTGGACCAAACAATAACCTCTATCAATTCTCTGTCATCGAGTGTGAATGATTCCTCAGAGAAATTACACGAAGTGCAAAAAGAAGTCCTAAACATCAGTTCCATTTTAGGTGTTATTCGAAGTATTGCAGAGCAAACCAATTTACTCGCGTTAAATGCTGCTATTGAGGCCGCAAGAGCAGGAGAGCAAGGGCGAGGTTTTGCCGTTGTGGCTGATGAAGTTCGCACTCTTGCTGAGAGAACTCAAAGGTCAACGTCTGAAATCCAGACTATTATTGAACAACTTCAGGCCGGAACAGAAAATGCTGTCTCTGTGATGAGCCAAGGAAAAACACAAGCTGAACATTGTGTCGCACAAGCCAGTAAAGCCAATACTGCACTAAAATCAATTACGAATGCTGTAAATTTGATTAATGACATGAACATGCAAATAGCCAGCGCCGCAGAAGAACAAAGTTCAGTGGCTGAGAGCATTAACGAGAATATTATTAATGTTAAACGTATCGCCGAAGAAAACTCACAAGCTTCAACTCAAACCCGCAGTTCAAGTGCTGAAATAGCCCGTTTAGCTGAGCAGTTAAACCAGCTAGTGTCACAATTTAAGGTGTAGGATTTCATTTATCCAGCGAACAAAGATATGGATATTGATCGAGCACAATGAGGTTAATTGCTATCAATAGCTGAATGACTTGCTATTGCGTTATGACAGTGCAATATTGTTGTTTTATAAACAGATTGCAGTGAGGTTAATCGTGAATAATCCTTTAGTGACAACTGATTGGTTAGCATTACATCTTGATGATCCTGAGCTTGTGTTACTTGATGCCAGTATGGAAATTGTGCTGGGAAAAGAGCCATTAGTATACGATGAACTTTTCGTTATCCCTGGCGCTTTATCATGCCAAATGGACAAGCTTTTTTTTGATCATCGATCATCACAAACTCATGCAATGCCAACGGCTGAGCAGTTTACTGATGCTGCGCAGTCATTGGGAATAACCAATAACAGCACAGTAGTGATTTACGACAATCAAGGTATTTATTCTGCCCCGCGAGCGTGGTGGACTTTCAAAACTATGGGTTTTGATAAGGTATTTGTACTCGATGGTGGTTTACCACAATGGCAAGCAGAAGGACGAGATACCGTCCGCCAATTCTCATCTGCTACTCACTCAGGCGATATCAAAGGTCGTTTGCAACAACATAAAATGTGTGACACTGAGTTTGTGTTAACCCATCTTGGCCATGCCAATGTTGATGTGATTGATGCTCGTGCAGCAGGGCGTTTTAATGGTACCTCACCAGAGCCTAGAGTGGGCATGCGCAGTGGTCATATTCCCGGTTCGCTCAACTTGCCTTTTGCGCAGGTATTAAATGGTTTTAAAATGAAATCGATTCGTGAATTGCATACTATTTTCGCGACCTTAGATACCAGTAATAATGCTCAACGAGTGTTTAGTTGCGGTTCAGGCATTACCGCATGTATTTTGATTTTAGCTTCCTATGTAGCCGGACACCATCAAGCGGTTTTATACGATGGTTCTTGGGCTGTGTGGGGCGGAGATGCAGCTTTACCAATAGAGTAGGGCCAATATTACTGTCATTCCGGCATTATTTTTTGAGCCGGAATCCAGCTTTTTTATGGCCTACGGCAACTAACGTCGTGGTGCTTTGCTCATAGCAGAGTAAGAGCAAACCAACGGCTGTTGCCTCTTTAGCCTTTTTAAATAAATCGGCCCGGCCGCTCGGCAATATTTTCCCTATTCATTTAAACAACAGATACGAAAAGGTCGCCATGGGGGTTGAGCCAGCCTTTGGCTTAATTTGATTTCCGCTTCGGCCATCTTATTAATAAATAGTGAAAATACTAACGCTTCCTATGGGAATCTGATGTGAATGGATTCACGAATGTCGTGGTGGCATGGATGCTAAAGAACGACATTCCTCCTCGAAAGCGAGCGGGCATCTGATAGACAGGATGTCTGAATACCTTAAAGCACATGGTCAATGATGTTCCCGACATCATTATGACATTTCCAATATCCATATAGGTTAGATGTGCGAGAAAGGCCATGTCAGGCTCACGCATTCTTTTATAAAGAGTCTTCAACGCACTCAATCAAAATGAAACCGGATGGTTAAAGCAGCAACATAATCTAAAAGCTATATAGTCCAACGACCTGCAATGAGAGGTATTTGGCAATAATATTCAGTTAGAGTCTGATTAATCAATATCATCGAGGAATTGAAATTATTTACTTGTGAATAATGAACTTGTTGTGCTAATTTTTTGCCAACTCAACATCATGATGGAATATGAATGCGTTATCTACTGCTCGCTATGCTGCTAACCTTAACCGGTTGTGCAAGCAAACAGCCTCCTTTCAGTCTTGTTATCGATCCTTTACTTCCCAATACCATTAATTATAACGGTGAAATTAACCCAGACAATGTTGCCGCCTTTGAAAAAGGTATAGCAAATAGCTCAACTCAAATCACCTCATTGGTTATTACTAGTGGTGGGGGCGATGTGTTTGCTGGAATACGATTAGGTGCATTGGTATATCGGCATAAATTAAAGGTCACAGTCGATAAAGTCTGTGCGTCATCTTGTGCTAATTATGTTGTAACGGCCAGTGATGATGTGACGATAAAACAAGATGCCCTGTTAGGTTGGCATGGTGGGGCGTTACAACCACTATTATACGGCTCGGAAGACTTAAGTAAGTACAGCAAAACTATGGTTGAATATATTTTGCAGTGGGAACAAGCCGAACGTGTATTTTTTGACAAGGTTAAGGTTAATCAAGCTGTCACAGTATTGGGGATGATGCCAGGCTTAAAAGATAAACGAAACACGCCATTATACAGTTATGATCAGCAGACGTTAAAAGCGTTAGGTTTACATATTACTTTTGAAGACAAGCAAGCAACGCTTTCTAAAACCGGCGAAGAAATAGTACAAATATTTAGCTTAAGCTCTGAAGTGTTAGACACTTTACTGATGCAGCATGCTCAAAGGTTGCAGCAATTATAATTGAGTAGCATATTTTATTTTTCAGTTAATAAGTGTCATGACATCGAATCTGAATCGAAGCAGACAATTTATATACATTCAATCAATAGATTGTGAGTCACTTAATCATAGCCATAAGCTATAGCCATAAAAGCTAATGCATTAAAGGAAATTAAAGTGAATTTAGCCTTATTTGATTTTGATGGCACGATTACGAATGCCGATATGTATAGTAAATTTTTACGTTACTCGACCACAGGTGCTCGATTAATAGTAGGTAATGTGTTGCTCGCTCCTTTTGTGATTATGTATAAATTGGGCATACTTCCTGCCAATAAAATGCGCCCCATTGCTAGTTTTGTCGCTTTTTATCAAAAAGAACACCATGCGCTTGATGCAATGGGATTGGATTTTACCAAACAAGTTATTCCTCAGTTCATTCGATCTCACGCACTGGATAAAATTCGCTGGCATAAAGATAACGGCGATCATGTTGTTGTGGTATCTGCATCCATTGATATCTATTTAAAGCATTGGTGTAATGAATTAGGAGTGATGTTGATTTGTAGTGAGTTAGCGGTAAACAATGGCAAATTATCTGGCTTTTATACCTCAGGCGATTGTAGTGAAAAAATGAAATCTAAACGGATCTGTGAACGTTTTAATTTAGATCATTATGATTGTGTTTATGCTTACGGCGATACCGCTGAAGATTTAGATATGTTGAGTATTGCTGATGAGAAATACATGAATTGGGTAAAGGTTAAAGATTAAATTAGACTCATTTTACAATAAGTCGCTAACGCATTGTTGCCCCAAAGTTGGTTAGGCTATGACCTGCGGCCACTAACGTCGTGGTGCTTCGCCCACACCAGACCAAGAGGAAATCAACGGCTATTCCCTCTTTACTCTTTATAAATGAATTAGCCCAGCCGCCCCGCAACATTTTCGCTATTTACAAAACAACAGCAGCGAAAAGGTCGCAATGGGGATTGAACAAGCTTTTAATTTCATTTGAAACCTGCTTCGGCCTATCTTGTAATAAGGAGTGAAAATGCTAACGCTTCCGATAGGCCATCCCTTCCCCTCGAAAACTAGCTGGCCGTCCATGGCCAGCTCAAGTAATTTTCTTCAACGTCACAAGTCCAGAGTTGAATTTGTACATTTTCAATTAAGCAGACAAATTCATTTATTCCCCTAGGTTTAGGCTATGGCCTGCGGTCACTAACGTCGTGGCGCTTCGCCCACACCAGACCAAGAGGAAATCAACGGCTATTCCCTCTTGGAACTCCCAGCCGCCCCGCAACATTTTCGCGATTTACAAAACAACAGCTGCGAAAAGGTCGCCATGGGGATTGATCCAGCTTTTAACTTCATTTGAAACCTGCTTCGGCCTTATTCGAAAATACTAACGCTTCCGATGGTACATCCTGTACCGCGAAAGCTAAGCTCACATCCATGTGAGCTTCACGCTATTTTCTTCAACGTCCTCAAGTTCAGAGTTGAATCACGCCAATTGCAAGCAAGGTATGCAAATCATTTATGCCCCAAAACGTGTCACTGTTCGAAGGCTTGCTCTTGTTTAGTCTGATAGTTTGAGATACATAAAGTAATGAATACCAAAAAGTATGACCTGCCCATGAGGGATTTCAAAAATCGTTACAGTGAAACAGACTTGCCTAGTCTGATTCACGCGCCGAACACTGTCATTTTACGCAGGCTTTGGACTAACGCGCTTTTGCCCCAAAGCTTGTTTCGTACACATGATCAAAAACTTTCATCTACTGAGCATCGACCAAAATTTAGTAATGATATAAAGTGCCCAGTATTGTTACTGAATTAGAGCAAATTCCCATGCTTTTTAAAAAGATGTTACTTGCAGCGTTTATCTTAGTTTCAGGATTTGTGGGCCTCCTGGTCGGTTTATTTTACTCTTCTTCGAATATTGATATCTTGTTCAATAGAGCACAGGTAATAACGTCGGTACTTGCTTCGATTGCGACTGTTCTGGGAGTTGCGTTGGCGTATCTCGCTCTTAATGCATGGAAGTCCCAGTTAATAGGAAGCCACATTTATAACCAATCCTCAGAACTTCTAGACGCGTTGCTAACCACATTAACCATCGCTTTCAACAAAGATACACCTATCATTGGTAACCAAAAGTTCGGTGAAACAGGATCAAGAATAACCAGACTAAGTCTTGACTTACGGTTAAAAAAATTTGAGCCAGAGATATTAACTAAAATATCCCATGTTCAATCAATGATTGCTGAAGATGTAAGGGATAGCGGCGTCATTTCCGACAAAACTATTTCAACACTCCTAACCATTATAAATGAACTGGGGCGAAATCTTAATCATCAGTTTAAATAACAGGAAGTAAAGAAAAAGTAAGGGAAAAGGTAGCATCCTTAAGTTCATCACGACTCAGTTCTTGGGATTATTTTTATTTATTCGAAATGAAGATAATTCCGCAAAAACTCAGCTCGCTTTTTGTCCATTTTCAAGTTAGGGTGGCCAACACATTTCTGCCCCAAAGCTTCTTAGCACTTGTTTAGTGAGTCGAAAACTGACGAATGAGTTGCCCTACAAAATCTCATCTATTTACCTAATGTTTGGCCCCACCGTAAAACGACTAACAATGTATGGGTATACAGTCGTATTTAAATTTAGATGTTTTTAAGTGTTTTTACACTCATTAGTTTGTGCGTTTATACAGCCTAAAATTAACAAAACCCTTTAAAATCATTTGTATATACTTTTCCAAAATTAGTTAATAGGTTTGGAAAACGCGCATGCGCGTTTTTCCAGATGGTGTATTGGATGAAAGACTGATAAGTTCTTTGCATACAGGTAGTTAACTGTGCGCGTTTTCACTGGTCTAATGAGGCAAACAGCGCAGCGCATAAATACTAAGACGTTAGCTTTACGAGGGAATATGGAAGTTATAAATAGGATTCTGGATGATTACACAGATTACTGCCATCAGAAACTTGCCGAAGAATTCGGAACATATAGCCTTGGTACATATGACCCTATTTATTCGTATCAGAGATATAAATGCAGAATTATTGACAAGAAACTAAGAATCGCTCTTGAGGCAAGTGATTTGGCAGTCCCGCAAATCTATCAGTCTGCTTATCAAGAAATTATCAGTGATATTGAAAATGGTAATGACCTGAAAAAATATCAAAGTAGAAATTTAAAAAAGCTAGATTACGATGATGACATGTTATCTCATTGGGGAATTCAACACTTTCATCTAGGGCAGACTCTAGAAAATGATGGTTATGTTAAAAGAACGGGAGACTTACTGTTTATTCATTTTTCTGGAACTAATGCGCACATCCTAGGTTTCTTTAACCATGGGTCGTGGGTTGATCTAGACCTCATCGAAATTCTCCACGAGAACTGGCCTCAGGAACTGGCTGTTTTTAAATCAGGAAGCAATACAGCCCCTCTGACTGAGTTAGAATATAAAACACTAAGAAAGAAACATACTAATGCGAACTTAACAGTAAAAGATGGTACTGAATACCTTTGTCCCGGTATGGGGGTGACAGCAAATGGCGCTCCTATATTTGCAGTATTGAATTCGGACAAGGTAATTTTCATGTTTAACAGGGAATTTGAATTAATACGTGAAAATGTTGCCTTGATACTTGAATCAGATCCAGAACAACGAACGAGTGAGACCATTACGATTGGTATGGAGATTGTTGATTCAACGCGTTCAGTTGTATATCACATCAAGGAAACAGGTTTTAAATTCACGCTGTCAAGCTAACAAAGCATTGCAGCGGACAAGCCGCCGAATGCGACGTTAGCTATCTTCAGTATATTTTGTCATCTATAGGGGGGGGGCAAGGAATGGGATCATATGCAGTTTTAAGTTTAGGGAAATTAGAAGTTGCTTGGAGCAAAAATGAATTTCTGCTGAGTCATAGCGAACTCTTTCAGGAGAACTGCCTTCTATCTTCCCCGTATGATGAAGCTGAAAAAGAGTGGTATGAACTTAAACTAGAGCTGGTCAAAGACAGGCTAGAACTTCTAGGCTACACACTCGAATATGCTAAGAAGCAGTTTGAAAGCCCATCACCATTTAGTGGTGAAGATCCGTTATCTATTAGCTTTGAGGAAGTGTTAAAAATCCTCAAAACTGTTGACGTGAGTAGAGTAACAAATGAGTTTAGTGAGAAGGTGAAGTCAGGCGAGTTTGCTCCACCGCACGTTCAAGAATTGATTAAGTCTTCACGAAATTTAGACTTTGCATTTGATCATTGGGATCTAAGTGCTTTATTAGAAAATTTGTGTCCATATTCTCAACTGAGAGTTCTCTCTGAAAGTCCATTGAACTTAGAGTTACCTGTTTTATGGAACTTTGATGAAGTAGTAAGAAATGGGTGGGTGGAACGCGACGCAATTACTCATGGGGTTACTAACAAATTTCTAATAGTAACTGAAGGAACCTCTGACTCACGGATACTGAGAAAAGCAATTGACCTATTAAGGCCACATATCAATGATTTATTCTATTTTGTTGATATGGAGGGTGGCTACCCTTTTACGGGAACAGGCAACTTATTCAATTTTGTTAAAGGTTTAGGCAGTATTAATATCCAGAATGACGTTCTAGTGATCTTTGATAATGATGTTGAAGGAGTTCAAGCAATGAATCGTTGTTTAGAGCTTGAACTACCAAAAAATATGAGAATTATGAAATTGCCTGACCTTGACGAATTCAATAGTTTTCCAACCATTGGGCCAAATAGTGAAGCAAAATCAAATATTAATAGCAAGGCGGCTGCAATAGAATGCTATTTGGATATTGGCACGGATGCAAAGATACGATGGACTAATTACAGAGAAGATGTTCAATGCTATCACGGTTCATTGATAGCTAAAGATAAATATAAAAAAGCGTTTCTTAAACAGAATGAAATCGTATCTGGCTATGATTATCGCAAGCTTGAAAGAATCTTAGATAGTATTATTTTAGAATGCACAGCAATAGCTAACAAAGCGTTGCACCGGACAAGCCGGTGAACGCGGCGTTGAGGCTGTAGAATTTCTCCAAAAATGACGTTTCAACGTCTTTTTCATAAATAAAGCAACTTGGTTGTTTTTTGAGCTTGTAGGGTGTCGATGCCTGTGATCTAATAGATATTATTCACCTACAGTAAATTGTTATGGCCAACTACAAGCCTGACTTATCCTGCCAAAGTAAATTCATTCCCATCAATTTTTCAGAGCAAATTTTGCCTGGCACATTCGAGTATGCCCTTTGTTATATTATCGAAAATAAACTCGATTTATCGGGGTTTGATGCTTGGTATCACAATGATAAAACGGGGGCGGCAGCGTATTCACCAGCAGTGATGCTCAAAATTATTTTACTCGGGTATGCGCATGGGTTAATTAGCAGTCGACGCATTGCTAAGGCGTGTGAAAACAATATTTTGTTCATGAGCGTGTCGGGTGATGTACAGCCACATTACACATCGATAGCGGGTTTTGTGGCTAAAATGCATGAACAAATAGAACCCTTATTTACTCAAGTGCTGCTGATTTGTGATGAAGAAGGGCTCATTGGCCGCAATATGTTTGCCATCGATGGTTGTAAGTTAAAGTCAAATGCGAGCAAAGAATGGAGTGGTACATTTGATGAACTTGGCCGTAAAAAAGCAAAACTAGAACGGGCAAGTAAACGCATTATTGAGCGTCATCAAGCGCAAGATGGGTTGAGTGAAGAACTCGTCACACAAGACTTAAACCAAAAAGAAAGTTAGATAAAGAAAGTGCGGATAAAATCACGGCATTCCTCGCATCACACCAAGAAAAATAGGCAGCCAAGGTAAGCCTGTGAAAAGCAATATCACCGACCCTGACAGTGCAAAGATGACCACATCCAAGGGCACCATTCAAGGCTACAATGGTATTGCGATAAACGATGATAAACATCAAATTATCTTACAAGCACAAACGTGGGGTTCGGTCGGTGAGCAGCAAACACTCCAGCCAGCAGTCACGCAATTAAAACAACAACTCGATAAGCTCAATCCTGTTAACCCCTCAAGCGAGCACACCATAAAATTTACCGCAGACAGTGGCTTTAACAGTGAAGCTAATCTGGCATTTATGGCACAAAGTGGCTTTGATACCTACATCGCAGACAATCAATTTAGAAAACGAAACCCGTTGTTTCAAGAAAGTGAAACTTACGAAACCGAGCAAGAAAAACGCAGATTAAAACGACGTAATGGCAAGCCTCGATTGTTTACTTCAGATGATTTTCATTATGACGAAGCAACGCAAACTTGCCGATGTCCCGCAGGCAATGAAATGTGGCGAAGCGGTATTAATGTCAAAAGTTATCACCAAGAATACACTCGATTTTGCGGTTATTTAAAAGATTGTAAAACTTGTCCGTTGCAACAGCAATGCATGCGAAAACCGCCGATAAAAACGGGTCGGCAAGTGCAGTTTAAAAATGATGCCTCACGGAAAAAACTGAGTTACACCGACAAAATGAAAGTGAAAATAGACAGCCCAATGGGGCGGCGGCAATATAGCAAACGACTGGGCTGTATCGAACCGGTATTTGGCAATATTACGGTCAACAAAGGGATGAATAAATTGACCTTACGTGGCCAAGCCAAAGTGAATGCCCAGTGGCAACTGTACTGTCTTGTTCATAACATAGAAAAGTTGCAACAAGCGATGCACTAAGAAGGGGTAAGCCCTTTTTACCTCAAAAAACGCTTCAAACCCGCCTCAATCCCCCCTAAAGCGCACTAAAAAAACCAACAAAACTGCATGTTAAATAATAATCTAAACAACACTAAATAATTGAATCAAAATATAAACTCAGATATTGTTTATTCATTAATCAAAATAAATTTAAAAACGAGTAATTCTACAGGCTCGTTAGGTGATCAGATGTGAGTACTAAGAAGAATGCAGTTGTTGCCATACTTTGCCTTATTCCTACAGTAGTCCTTTTATCGTTTGTAACCTTTAATAATGACTGCCTTAAAGAAAATGAAGCCAAAGTCATATTCGAAGAAGCTGCTCAATTAGAGATAAATGGCGACCTTAAAGGATCTCGTATAAAATACAAAATTATTGATGCAAATGCATGTACAAATTATAAACTGCGTGGTGAGGCGTTTAATAAAGCCGTAGCGATTCAAAAGGTACTTCTCAAATCTTGAGTGTCTCTTAAATCACCTAACACATATGAGCCTCCCGCCAGTCAATAGGCGAGCTTAACTTATTTGACTGCTCTTGCAGTCAAATTCAAATCAATCAACAAATTCATCTACTTCGTATGTCGGTTAGCTGTCAAATCATCGTTTACAGCAAACACATATAGAGGCTCTCTTAGTGCGATCTTATCGCTGCCTGACGCTTTCCAGATCCTTTGGAATATCAGGGGCACTAGACATTTATCGGTTAACCCTAAGATGGCACTATTCAAGTCTCAGGTGCTTTATGCACAGTTAGTTTCAGGCTCATTTAAGGTGTAAACGACTTTGTTGATTGTATTTATTAATGCGCGCCAATAAGGTGTCTAATCAAAAGGCGATGTAGCTTAAGTAGCATTTGGCATAGTGATGATGGTGAGAAGTCATTGCTTCATTAGCCACATCATTCACGGTCATGCTCACTTCTCTTTTTAAGAGTATCTAGTTAGACGTTCAGCTCACCTTATTGCGCGACTTATCCTTTTAAGAATCGTTGTTCATCAAACACCGTTTTGTTCTTCAACATGAAATAGACGCAGCGGCCAAGCTTATGAGCGAGTGCAGACAACGCTTTAGCCTTACTCATTCTTTTTTGTAATCGATTAAGGTAGTTACGGGCTTTGTCATTGCCTCGCAGGTACAGCACAGCTGCTTCTGAGAATGCCCATTTCAAATGAGCGTTACCGATTTTATTACTATTAGTACCGTAGGTTTTACCCGCCGATTCAGCTTTGCATTTGACCAATCTAGAGTAAGAAGCGAACTTTTGCACTGACTCAAATCGGCAGATATCACCGATTTCATACAAAATTGTCAGTGACAGAATCTTGCCAATACCTGGTACAGTTTTAAGTAGTTCTAGATACACTGGATTATGATTTTTGGCTTGTTTTTCAATGAACCATTCAACTTGAGCGAGTTCTTTGGCATAGCAATCAAGCAGCGCCATATCTAAATCAATGTTGCGCTGCACGATAGGGTCTTGATACTGCTCACGAAGTTTTTGTCTTGCTGAAATATTTTTAAGATTTAACTCAGTGGCAGGCAAGTTGTATTGGCTGTTGGTGTTAACCACATGACCTTTGAGCATGGCACCGTGACGAACAATTTTCATTCGTCGACGTAATAGGTCACGTGCAGCGCGCATTTCACTTGGATAATCATAAGCTATAGGAAAGTTACCACCACGCAGTAATGAGGCAATTTTAAAGGAATCGACTTTATCATTTTTGGTTTTACCGCCGTGAATCGCCTTCATATAAAGCGCATGACCTAGTACAAAATCAATCCCAAGTTCAGCACACCAATCTGACACCCAATACCAGCAATGCATGCACTCAACGCCGACAATCACATTGCCGATATAGGGTTCTAGTATGAGTAATAAGTCATCTTTGCTGGCACCTATCTTTTTATGAACAACAACTTCCCCTTTAGAATCAATGATACAGACATAAAGTAAGCGTGCATGTAAATCGATACCACAGTAGTATGGATGTGAGTTATTATAAAATCTCATTGAGCTTTCTCCTGTTGGTTTAGTCACCTTAAGCATACCGCTGATGCGGCTTGCTAGGGAGGAGGCTCAATGAGTATCAAGACATTCAAACGGACAAAAAACAGTTGGTTGTTTTCACTCCGTTCAACATTTTAACCAACAATTTTTTGCCGCTTAATGTGGCGTTAGTGCTAATAGGTAAATGTATTGTCAATTTATGTAAAAAGGGAAGAAGACAACCAGCATATTACTTGGATTGCTAAAGGTGAGTGGGAGTTGCCATCTCAAATTCTAAACCTCGAAAAATGGTTAATTGAGAATGAAAGCAAATTGCCCCCATCTAACTATATTGCTGATATAGGATTTAGTATGCGGAACAACGCGTGTGGCGGCGGGGCTATTTTAAGTGTGCGAGCAATGGCAATAATGGCTAAGCTCGGAATTAAACTGTATTTATCAGAGTATCCAGATGATTAGTCAACACCGCAGCACTAACAAGACGCGTCACAAGGAAAACCACTCGCTGGCCTTCGGCCATTGCGCTCGCGTTTTCCTGTGCGCTTGGCGTTAATCCATAGAAATTTTAATCCTAAACTTACGAATTAGATTTGGAAACCTAGCTCGTTTCTGTCCAAAAATGATTTAGATCCTTTGATTGAAAACGCCCAAATTCAACTCTGAACTTGAGGTCGTTGAAGAAAATGACGTGAGTCCAGACATGGATGTCTGGCTAGCTTTGGAGGGGAAGGGACGCCCCATCTGAAGCGTTAGCATTTTCGAATAAGGCCGAGGCCGATTCCAAATAGAGTTAAAAGCTGGATACATTTCCGTCGCAATTTTTTCGCTGCTGTTGTTTGGTTAGAAAGCGAAAATGTTGCCGGAACGGCAGGGGTGATCCAAGAGGGGATTGCTGTTGATCCCCTTTTGGCCCGTGCAGGGTGGAACCTTGCGATCTTACTTCAAACGAAGTTTGAAAAGTCTGGTGTGGGTGAAGCGCCACAACGTTAGTGGCCGCAGGCCATAAAGTACAAAGCAAAAATAACACCTGGATTCCGGCTCAAAAGCATTGCCGGAATGACGCCGTATTTGGCCCGTGCAGGGTGGAACCTTGCGATCTTACTTCAAACGAAGTTTGAAAAGTCTGGTGTGGGCGAAGCGCCACGACGTTAGTGGCCGCAGGCCATAAAGTACAAAAGTACAAAGCAAAAATAACACCTTGATTCCGGCTCAAAAGCATTGCCGGAATGACGCCGTATTTGGCCCGTGCAGGGTGGAACCTTGCGATCTTACTTCAAACGAAGTTTGAAAAGTCCTGTGTGGGCGAAGCGCCACGACGTTAGTGGCCGCAGGCCATAAAAGAACAAGGGTTCCCCTTTGCTGAACCTAAAGCAAATCCTTCATTCTGTGATACAACATTCCAGCAGCAAGTAATGGCGAGCGCAACATTGGGCCGCCAGGGAAAGTCATGTGTTTAATGTCATTAAACACATCAATGCGTTGTGATTGTTGGCTAATTGCTTCAGCTATTAATCTAGCAGCCATATGGGTGGCGTTTACACCATGACCTGCATAGGCTTGGGCGAAGTAGATGTTGGCTGCGTCGGGTAAGCGGCCGATTTGCGGCATGCGGTTGGCGCCAATGCCCATCATGCCACCCCATTCATAATCAATTTTGATGCCTTTTAATTGTGGGAACACTTTTTCAAGATTAGGCCTTAATTCAGCTTCAATATCTTTTGGGTCTTTACCAGAATAAGTGCATAAACCGCCAAACAATAAACGGCGGTCTGCTGATAAGTGGAAGTAATCTAATGCCACGCGCATATCGGCAAATGCCATATTTTGCGGGATGATACTGGCACATTGTTGTTCAGTTAACGGCTCAGTGGCTAATAAGTAGGTGCCTGTGGGGAGTACTTTTCCGCCAAGGAAAGGGCTTAATTTATTGCCGATATAACCATTGCCAGCCAATACGAGATAGTTACAAGTCACTTCGCCTTCAGCGGTAATCACTTTGGGTTTATTGCCTTTAATGATTTTTTCTGCGGCGCTGTATTCAAATAATTGTGCGCCAAGCTCGCGAGCAATTTTTGCTTCACCCAAGGCTAGATTAAGTGGGTGCAAATGTCCGCTGCCCATATCAACTAATGCGCCTTGGTAAAAGTCTGAACCGATAACTTCACCTATTTGCGAACGATCCAGCAGTTTGATTGATTTTTGATAACCTTGGTCTTTTAGATCTTGGTATTCTGCAGCTAAATCATCCATATGTCGTGATTTTACGGCTAAATCGCAATAGCCCATATGCAAGTCGCAATCGATTTTATGATCGGTAATTCGCTGCGTGACGATATCAACCGCTTCAAAACCCATTTGCTGAATGGCTTTTACGCCTTCATCACCAATTTCATTGCGGAATTGAGTCGCGTCATGGCCTATGCCACGGATCAGTTCACCACCATTACGCCCAGATGCGCCCCAACCAATGCGTTTAGCTTCGAGTAATACCACACTGTAACCACGTTGTCTGAGTTCAATAGCGGTATTAATCCCGCTGAATCCACCCCCCACAATACACACATCTGCCGTTATATTTTCGGTCAGTTTTGGGTGCTGATAAAGCTCTTTTGCTGTCGCGACATAAAAGGAATCTGGGTACTGTTGGCTATGAATCGGGGAATTACGTGGCATATACTCTCCAAGCTATTGATTGTATTATAATAATAGATTTTAAATAAATAGTTAGATGCAAGGTGACACATCTAGAGTGTGCATTTTATTTAACACTTATTTAGTGTAAAATACAATTGCTTTGATTTAAGTAAGTTATCATGCTTAATTAGTACAGATTTTTGGTAAAGTGTTAATAATCTGCAACACTTAGTCGCAGGCTATCAGTCAAGATTTAATAGGGGAATAAATTTGGATATTGGTACAAGCCTAAAAGCTGTTCGCAAATTGAAAGGGTTATCTCAACGCGAGTTGGCCAAGCGTGCAGGGGTGACCAACAGTACAATTTCAATGATTGAGAAAAACAGTGTCAGTCCTTCGGTGAGTTCACTGAAAAAGGTCTTATCTGGGATCCCGATGTCATTAGTCGATTTCTTCTCAATTGATGACGGTTCTGTTGGAGACCTGAAAGTGGTTTATCGCAGTAATGAGTTGCTCGATATTGGTACTGGTGAATTAGTCTATAAGCTAATTGGCCGAGATTACCCCAACCGAGCAATGTCAGTGATGAGTGAAACATACCCAGTGAATGCTGATACCGGCGCTGAAATGCTGCAGCACAAGGGTGAAGAAGGCGGCATTATTGTCTCTGGTAAACTTGAGCTTACTGTGGGTGAAGAAGTTTTTACTCTTGAAGAAGGTGACAGTTATTATTTTAACAGTGAACAACCACACCGTTTTCGTAACCCATTTGAGCAAGCTTGTAAGGTTGTAAGCGCGACGACCCCCGCTGATTTTTGATGGTTTATCACTCATTTCTTTCTGCTTATATCGACTGTTTTTGTTCAAGGGAATAGCGCAAGATCATCCATTAATCTAGCTATTCCCACCTATCAAAAGTAAATAATGAGTCTACTTTTTGCTGTTACAGACTCTCCTCCTAGCATGTGATTATTGTTTTGTGTAAAGAATATTAAGCAACAAATTCCCTTTTATTGTGCATTCATCTCCCCATTTTGGCGCATTTTATCGTGATAACTCATCAATGTTGATGAGATGATTTTTTTATACATCTTAGTTGATTTAAAGTTAACGCAATGTATTTGAAGTGTTTTAATTTATTTTTATTAAAAGTTATTTTTATCCTCCGTTATCCTCTTGCCTAGCTAAAAAAATCCGTGTAGTGTGTGAAAAAATGAACACGTAAAACAATAAGTTCATCACATTCTTTGCTAAAGGTGAGATATGTCTCAGTCAGGTATTCCCCTCATAGGGGTAGTAGCGTGCAATCAGCAAATAGGTCTGCATCCATTTAACATAGTGGGCGAAAAATATTTGTTGAGTGTGGTCAATGGCGCAAAAGGTTTTCCCTTGGTTATCCCATCGCTTGGTGTCGATGCGCCTATTGACGCTATTCTTGCTCGTCTTGACGGCATTCTTTTCACTGGCTCACCATCAAATGTTGAACCTCACCACTACCTAGGGCTCCCTAGTGATGAGGGCACTCATCATGATCCTAAGCGTGACGCAATAACCTTACCCATGATAAAAGCTGCGATTGATGCCGGTATTCCGGTATTGGGTATTTGTCGTGGTTTTCAAGAAATGAATGTGGTGTATGGTGGCAGTTTGCATCAAAAGCTACATGAAGTTGGCACGTATATTGAACATCGTGAAGATAAGAAAGCCCCTTTAGATGAACAATATGGTATTTCGCATCAAGTAAATCTTGTCGCTGGCGGGCTTCTTCACGATGCATGGGGCTGTAACACCGCAGAGGTTAACTCTGTTCATACTCAAGGCGTTGATCGTCTTGGTGAGGGGTTACAGCCAGAAGCATTCGCTCCAGACGGATTAGTCGAAGCATTTTCTGTTAAAAATGCTAAAAATTTTGCATTAGGTGTTCAATGGCATCCAGAATGGAAAGTAACTGAAAATGCATTCTATACTGCTATTTTCGAAGCATTCGGACAAGCCTGTAGACATTATGCGGCAACACAAGTGAGATAAAAATGGATAAGTTAATCGCTTTTTTGAAAGACAAAAAAATTACCGAAGTTGAATGTGTTATCAGTGACATGACTGGGATTGCACGTGGCAAGATAGCCCCAGTAGATAAGTTTGTATCAGAAAAAGGCATGCGTTTACCTGAGAGTGTGTTGTTACAAACAGTGACTGGTGATTTCATCGATGATGAGATTTACTATCAACTTCTTGATGATGCCGATATCGATTTTGTTTGTGTGCCAGACGAAAACGCTGTTTTCATGCTGCCATGGACTGTTGAAGCTACCGCTCAGGTTATTCACGATTGTTATGATCGTATGGGCAACCCGATTGAACTGTCACCGCGTAATGTATTGAAGAAAGTACTAAAGCTTTATGAAGATAAAGGCTGGGAACCGGTTATTGCGCCAGAAATGGAATTCTACCTCACCAAACGCTCTGACGACCATGATTTACCGCTTAAGCCACCTATTGGTCGCTCTGGTCGCCCAGAAGCCGGACGTCAGTCTTTCTCTATCGACGCTGCTAACGAATATGATCCTTTGTTCGAAGATATGTATGACTGGTGTGAAGTTCAAGGCCTTGATATTGATACCTTGATCCATGAAGACGGTCCGGCACAAATGGAGATTAACTTCAGCCATGGCAATGCATTGTCATTAGCCGATCAGGTGTTCATTTTTAAGCGTACATTGAAAGAAGCTGCATTAAAGCATGATGTGTGTGCCACATTCATGGCCAAGCCGGTTACCGATGAGCCTGGGAGCGCAATGCACATTCACCAAAGCGTGCTTGATATTAAAACCGGTAAAAATATTTTCACTAAAGAAGATGGTACTCAAAGCAAATTATTCCTTAGCTACATTGCGGGCTTACAACAGTACATTCCAGAATTGTTACCGTTAATGGCGCCAAGTGCTAACTCGTTCCGCCGTTTCTTGCCTGGTACATCTGCACCCGTAAACCTTGAATGGGGCGTTGAAAACCGTACTTGTGGCTTACGTATTCCAGAATCATCACCACAAAATCGTCGTATTGAAAACCGTATTCCAGGTGCCGATGCTAACTGTTATCTGGCGATTGCTGCCAGCTTATTATGTGGTTATATCGGTATGGTTGATGATTTAAAACCTTCTACGCCTGTGACCGGCAAGTCAAATGAAAGCCGTACTAATAATGACAACTGCTTACCTTTGACCTTAGAAGAAGCGTTAGTTGCGATGCAAACCAGTGATGCTTGTATTGAGTATCTAGGTCAATCATTTACCACAGGTTTTGTGGCGGTAAAGCAAGCAGAGCTTGAAAACTTTAGACGCGTTGTAAGTTCATGGGAACGTGAGTTCTTATTATTAACCGTGTAATGATAGTTGAGAACGTTAACTTAGATTACTAATGTTTGTGGATAACAACAGGTAGCAAATAAACATTAATTTGTTACCTGTTTGTAAGGATACCAGTATGCCAAACCCATTACCGACAGATGCGATGAGCCAGCAACATGAGCTTGAGCGTCTGCAAACTGCAGATAAACAACATTTTATTCATCCATTCACCGACTCAAAGGGGTTAGCCGAAAAAGGGACTCGGGTGATTGAACGTGCAGATGGCGTCTATTTGTGGGATGTAATGGGACATAAACTGCTCGATGCGATGGCAGGTTTATGGTGTGTCAATGTGGGTTATGGTCGCCAGTCAATCGTTGATGCCGCCAGCCAGCAGATGCAGAAGCTACCTTTTTATAATAGTTTTTTTCAATGCTCTCATCCTCCTGCAATTGAGTTAGCTCAAAAAATTGCTTCTCTGGCTCCAGCGCACATGAATAATGTGTTTTTTACCGGGTCAGGCTCTGAGTCAAATGACACTAATTTGCGCATGGTGCGACGTTATTGGGATTTAAAAGGTAAGCCAAACAAGAAAACCATTATCAGTCGAGTGAATGCTTACCATGGTTCAACGGTTGCCGGGGCCAGTTTAGGTGGTATGTCTGGCATGCATGAACAAGGTGATTTACCTATTCCTGGTGTGGTGCATATTGCGCAACCTTATTGGTATGCAGAGGGCAAAGACTTGTCTGCTGAAGCATTTGGGTTACAAACAGCACAGGCATTAGAAGCCAAAATCATTGAGCTAGGCGAAGACAATGTTGCCGCGTTTATTGCTGAACCTTTTCAGGGCGCGGGTGGGGTGATTATTCCACCTTCAACATATTGGCCTGAAATAAAACGCATTTTAGCCAAATACGATATTTTATTTATTCTTGATGAAGTGATCAGCGGCTTTGGCCGCACCGGAAAGTGGTTTGCAGCAGAGTATTTTGATTTGCAGCCAGATCTCATCACTATCGCCAAAGGCATGACTTCGGGTTATGTGCCAATGGGCGGGGTGATTGTGTCAGACAAAGTGGCAGACGTTATTAAGCAAGAATGTGGCGAATTTACCCATGGTTTTACTTATTCCGGTCATCCGGTTGCTGCTGCCGCTGCATTAGAGAATATTCGTATTATTGAGCAAGAAAAATTAGTTGAACGTGTGGCAAATGATAGTTCGCCGTATTTACAGTCGCGCTTACAACAATTGGCCGAACATCCATTAGTGGGTGAGGTTCGCGGCATTGGTTTGGTTGCCGCCATAGAGTTAGTGAAAGATAAAGCATTACGGCAGCGATTTGACGCCAAGGTCGGCGTTGGAACATATTGCCGCGATGCGTGTATCACTCATGGTTTGGTTATGCGTTCGGTCGGCGACACTATGATTATTTCGCCACCATTAACCATTAGCCACGCAGAAATTGACGAGCTAGTGAGTAAAGCAACCCAAGCATTAAATGACACTTATCAACACCTAAATATGCTCAACTAATACATAATTACTGAATGATTATTGCGATATAGTGATTTTTTAACCAATTGCATTTAGCAGATCTAGTAATCGAAAATGTTTTTGATAGTATTCACAGTGAAAGGCGAAAGTGATGTTGCGTTAACCATACCGATGCATAGTTAAGTTGTAGCATTGGATAATTTCTTTCAATAGAAAGAAGATTTTACACGCTGTTAAGATCTAGCGAAAAAAACGAATGTCAGTACCATTCTGACCATTATCCAAAAGGGAGAAAGTATGAAGCTATTAAACAAACTATCCACAGTGGCCTTAATTACAGCAGGTGTGTTTGCTAGCACCGCTATTCAGGCTCAGGAAGTGGTTAAAATGTACAACTGGTCGGATTATATTGCCGAAGATACTTTAGCCAATTTTGAGAAAGAAACCGGTATTCATGTCATTTATGACGTGTTCGACAGCAATGAAGTACTTGAAGCAAAATTACTTTCTGGCCATAGCGGTTATGACATTGTTGTTCCGTCTAATCACTTTTTAGCGAAGCAAATTAAAGCGGGCGCTTTTCAAAAACTTGATCGCGCTAAGTTGACTAATTATGCCAACTTAAAGCCTGATTTAATGAAACAGCTTCAAAAAGCCGATCCCGATAACCAGTATGCAATTCCTTATTTATGGGGCACTAATGGTATCGGATACAATATCGATAAAGTCAAAGCGGTATTAGGTGAAGATGCGCCATTTGATTCTCTAGAGTTAATTTTTAATCCTAAGTACGCAGAAAAAATCGCATCATGTGGTTTTTCGATGTTAGATTCTGCTGACGATATGTTACCTCAAGCGCTGATTTATTTAGGCTTAGATCCTAACAGTAAAAATCCTGATGATTATGAAAAAGCCGCCGAAGTATTGGAAAAAGTACGTCCTTACGTCACGTATTTTCATTCCTCACGCTACATCTCTGATTTAGCGAATGGCGATATTTGTGTCGCGTTTGGTTTCTCTGGTGATGTATTCCAAGCAGCTGCACGTGCAGATGAAGCCGGTAACGGTAATAAGATTGGCTATTCTATTCCAAAAGAAGGCGCCAACTTATGGTTTGATATGTTAGCTATTCCACAAGATGCCACTAACATTGATAACGCCCATAAGCTGATAAACTATTTACTTCGCCCTGAAGTGATTGCACCTATCAGTAACTATGTTGCTTACGCAAATCCTAACGCACCAGCACAAGCATTAGTTGACGAAGCTATCCGTAACGACCCAGCCATTTACCCACCTCAATCGGTAATTGATAAGTTGTATATTGGTGATATTCGTCCATTAAAAATTCAACGTGTAGTCACACGTGCTTGGACTAAAGTGAAGTCAGGCCAATAACCTTTCTCGCTCATAACAGGGCGAGTTCCTCGCCCTGTTTTTTAAACATATTTATGTATTTATTGGCTAATTTAGCCATCTAACAGATTGTTACGTGTGCCCTGAAACAGACTTTTCTGTTGTGGTATGCACACTCCAAAAAGGCGGAGCAGTATTATGGTAAACACCTCGGGCGTCACCAATAAACCAATCACAAAGACGCAAGATAAAGTACTGCTTAAAATTGAGCGTGTGAGTAAAATTTTCGACGACGTCCGTGCAGTAGACGATGTGTCGTTAACCATTAATCGTGGCGAAATATTTGCGCTGCTGGGTGGTTCAGGTTCTGGTAAGTCAACTTTACTACGTATGTTAGCGGGCTTTGAAAAGCCAAGTGAAGGGCGTATTTTCCTTGATGGTGTCGACATTACTGATATGCCGCCATACGAGCGTCCTATTAATATGATGTTCCAATCATATGCATTATTTCCGCATATGACGGTTGAGCAAAATATCGCTTTTGGATTAAAGCAAGACAAAATGCCCAAGGCTGATATTGCCGTGCGGGTTAAAGAAATGCTTAAACTGGTGCACATGGAAAAGTACGGTAAACGTAAACCGCATCAGTTATCAGGTGGCCAGCGTCAGCGTGTGGCACTCGCTCGTTCGTTAGCGAAACGACCTAAATTATTATTACTTGATGAGCCAATGGGCGCATTAGATAAAAAGCTGCGTACACAAATGCAGTTAGAAGTGGTCGATATTTTAGAAGCGGTAGGCGTGACTTGTGTGATGGTTACCCACGACCAAGAAGAAGCCATGACCATGGCTGGACGTATTTCTATTATGCATGAAGGGTGGATTGCACAAACTGGCAGCCCAATGGATATTTATGAGTCGCCGGCCAGTCGAATGGTGGCAGAGTTTATTGGTACGGTTAATTTATTTGATGGTGAGATCATCGAAGATGAAGTTGACCACGCAATCATTAAGTCTCCAACCTTATCGCAGCTGTTTTATATTGGTCACGGTATTTCAACCAGCCTTGAAAATAAACATGTATTTTTAGCTTTGCGCCCAGAAAAAACCATTATTAGCCGTCAAAAGCCCGAAAGTGATTACAACTGGGCCCATGGTGTAGTGCATGATATTGCTTATCTTGGTGGCTTATCAGTGTATTACATTAAGTTAAAAAACAATCAAATTGTCCAATGCTCAATGATTAATCGTGAACGCCGCGCCGATCATCCTACATGGGAAGAAGAGGTTTACATCAGTTGGGAAGACACCAGCGGGGTTGTATTAAACTCATGAAGAATCCATTGAAAATTTTCAAAGGCCGACATCTCACCATGGGGATTCCATACCTATGGTTGTTATTGTTTTTTGCCTTACCGTTCGCCATTGTGCTAAAGATCAGTTTTTCTACTGCTGCGATTGCGATTCCACCTTACGAGGCAACATTTAATTATGTAGATGAGGCACTCAATATATTCGTTAACTTGGGTAACTATTTATTGTTATTGCAAGATTCGATGTATTACATGGCTTATCTGACCTCATTAAAAATGGCTTTCTTTGCCACTATTGGGTGTTTGGTACTCGGTTTTCCAATGGCTTATGCCATTGCCCGTGCTCCAGTAAAAATGCAGGCGGTATTACTGCTGTTGGTCATGCTGCCATCGTGGACTTCATTTTTGATCCGTATTTATGCTTGGATGGGTATTTTAAGCAATAACGGTCTAATTAATAATGCCTTGATGTGGTTAGGGGTTATTTCAGAACCGATACAAATGCTCAATACTAACTTTGCTGTGTACATAGGTATTATTTATGCCTACCTGCCGTTTATGATTTTGCCGCTGTACGCCACTTTGGTTAAATTGGATTTAAGCTTAATTGAAGCTGCATCAGATTTAGGCTCTAGCAGTCTTAATACCTTCTGGAAAATCACCCTACCATTATCAAAGGGCGGTGTTATCGCTGGCTCTATGTTGGTATTTATCCCTGCGGTAGGTGAGTTTGTTATTCCTGAATTACTGGGCGGCCCAGACACATTAATGATTGGTAAGGTGTTGTGGCAAGAGTTCTTTAATAACCGCGACTGGCCTGTAGCGTCATCATTAGCCATTGTGATGTTAGCGTTACTGATTATCCCGATTACCTTGTTCCATCGATATCAGTCACGCAACATGGAGAACGATCTATGAAGAACTTAAGTTTCTCTAAAGTGATGTTGTGGTTTGGATTGATATTTTTATATGCGCCAATGCTTATTTTGGTGATCTATTCATTTAACGAATCAAAATTGGTTACCGTATGGGGAGGTTTTTCACCTAAATGGTATGGCGAACTATTTCAAGATGAGCAAATACTAAATGCCGTCTGGACCAGTTTACGCATCGCCTTTTACAGTTCTACTATGGCGGTGATAATTGGTACGATGGCGGCATTTGTTATGACCCGTTTTAGACGCTCATGGGCTAAGTTAACCCTGTCTAATATGATTACTGCTCCTTTGGTTATGCCAGAAGTCATCACCGGTTTGTCGTTATTATTATTATTTGTACAGATATCAGAAACCTTTGGCTGGCCCACTGAGCGTGGCATGTTTACCGTGTGGATTGCTCACTCTACTTTCTGTGCGGCTTATGTTGCTGTGGTGGTGTCGTCAAGACTGCGTGAACTGGACTTATCAATTGAAGAAGCGGCGATGGATTTAGGTGCAACGCGATTAAAAACCTTCTTTTTGATTACCATACCCATGATCGCCCCCTCTCTTATTGCTGGTTGGTTATTATCGTTCAGTTTGTCATTAGATGATTTAGTGATTGCCAGCTTTACCTCTGGTCCGGGTTCTACAACCTTGCCAATGGTCGTGTTTTCGTCTGTGCGTTTAGGGGTATCACCTAAGATTAACGCGCTAGCGACAATTATTATTTTAGCTGTGTCCTTGGTTGCTTTCCTGTCTTGGTATTTAGCCCGCCGAGCAGGAAAAAAGCCAAAGCTGCGATGGAATAACATCATTCAATAGACCAAGATTAAAGCCATACTGACATCAGTATGGCTTTTTTATTCGCGATGTCTGCTACTCAAATGTTTTTACGCTATTTTGATTACGTGGGTGTTTAATATATTCTACAAAGTGTCAAAAATTTCATGGTAAATGCTAGTTTTTGAATTTGCTTAAGTGTAGGATGAATCAGTTGTTTTACGTTTTGAACCTATAAAGGAAGTGCTATGTCCGCCACACCTCATGCTAGTTCATATTATGCCGCGTCGGCTAATGATAAAGTTGAACGCCCTCGCTTAGAATCTATAATTGAAACAGATGTTTGTATCATTGGCGCGGGCTATACCGGGCTGTCTTCTGCGTTACATTTATTAGAAAGCGGCATGAAAGTTGTGGTGCTTGAAGCAGCAAGGATTGGCTGGGGAGCATCCGGTCGAAACGGTGGTCAAATCGTCAATTCTTTTAGTCGCGATATTGATTCTATTGAAGGTGTTGTCGGCAAAGAACAAGCTAAGCTATTTGGCAAAATGGCATTCGAAGGTGGTCAAATTATTCGTGATCGTATTGCCAAATACAACATTGATTGTGATCTAAAAGACGGTGGTGTATTTGCCGCCATGAACGCAAAACAAATGCGTCATTTAGAAGGTCAAAAATCCTTATGGGAAGCGCATGGTCATAACAACCATTTAGAGTTACTCGATCAAAATGGCATACGTAATGTCGTCAATACCGATTTATATGTTGGTGGTTTGCTCGATAAAAGCGGTGGTCATATTCACCCTCTAAACCTTGCTTTAGGCGAGGCTCGTGCGGTTGAATCTCTTGGTGGGCTAATTTTTGAAGACTCTGCTGTTATAAAGGTAGATGACGGTGCTTCACCGATTGTGCATACCGCGCTGGGCCAAGTTAAGTGTAAATACGTGGTAGTTGCAGGTAATGCATATTTAGGTAAGTTACTGCCAGAGCTGCAAGCTAAATCCATGCCGTGTGGTACTCAGGTGATCACCACTGAACCATTGTCTGACGAAATGGCAGCCAGTTTACTGCCACAAGATTATTGCGTAGAAGACTGTAATTATCTATTAGATTATTACCGCCTTACTGGAGATAAACGCCTGGTATTTGGTGGCGGAGTAGTTTACGGCGCACGCGATCCTGCTAACGTTGAAGCCTTAATTATGCCTAAGTTATTAAAGACCTTCCCGCAATTAAAAGGGACTAAGGTGGATTACGCTTGGACAGGTAATTTTTTAATGACCTTGTCGCGTTTGCCGCAAGTGGGACGTATTGGCGACAATATTTATTACTCACAAGGCTGTAGTGGCCATGGGGTTACCTACACTCATTTGGCGGGTAAGCTGATTGCTGAAATGCTTAATGGTCAAGCCACACGTTTTGATGCTTTTGCCGCATTACCTCATTATCCATTCCCTGGTGGTCATGCTATGCGTGTACCGTTTAGTGCCATAGGCGCTTGGTATTACACCCTTAGAGATAAGTTTGGAATTTAACCTGCTTTACGTACTGGTAGAGAGAGTGCGAGTAGGTTGAGTACAAACGTCAGTTTAGGAGAATATTGTGAAATTAATCGATCCAAGTTTATTACGTCAACAGTGCTACATTAATGGCCAGTGGTGCAATGCCGATAGTGGTAAAACGATTGCCATAGCAAATCCTGGCACGCATGAGGTCATTGGTCATGTTCCTGTGATGGGCAATACCGAAACACTTGCGGCTATCGACGCTGCAAATGCGGCGCTACCAGCGTGGCGAGCATTAACCGCAAAAGAGCGCGGCCAAAAGCTGCGTCGTTGGTTTGAGCTAATGTTGCAACACAGTGATGATTTAGCACTATTGATGACCACAGAACAAGGTAAACCACTTGCCGAAGCCAAAGGTGAAGTGGCTTATGCCGCGTCCTTTATTGAATGGTTTGCAGAAGAAGCTAAGCGTGTGTATGGCGATACTATTCCTGGGCATCAAGCAGATAAACGTATTACGGTTATTAAGCAGCCTGTTGGCGTTACCGCGGCGATTACACCATGGAATTTCCCTGCGGCTATGATTACTCGTAAAGCCGCGCCAGCATTAGCTGCTGGTTGTACTATGGTCGTTAAGCCTGCGCCGCAAACGCCATTTACCGCATTAGCATTAGCCGAGTTAGCTGAGCGTGCTGGTATTCCTGCAGGTGTATTTAGTGTGGTTACCGGTGACTCAATCGCCATCGGTAAGGCCATGTGCGACAGCCCAATTGTGCGTAAGTTATCGTTTACTGGCTCAACACCAGTTGGTATTAAACTGATGGAGCAATGCGCGCCAACACTGAAAAAACTATCACTTGAGCTAGGTGGCAATGCACCGTTTATCGTATTCAATGATGCAGATATTGATGCTGCCGTTGAAGGCGCAATGATTGCCAAATATCGTAATGCGGGTCAAACCTGTGTGTGTGCCAATCGTATTTATGTGCAATCGGGCGTTTACGATGAATTTGCGCAACGTCTCGCTGTCGCGGTGGCTAAGCTTAAAGTGGGACTAGGTACAGAAACGGGTGTAACCACTGGACCATTGATCAACGCCGATGCCGTAGCAAAAGTTCAGCTTCATTTAGATGATGCTGTAGCAAAAGGTGCGCAGATCCTTGCAGGTGGTAAACCTCATGATCTTGGTGGCTATTTCTTCGAACCGACTATTTTAACTGGCGTAACACGCCAGATGTTAGTCGCAACCGAAGAGACTTTTGGTCCTTTGGCTCCATTGTTTAAGTTTGATGATGTTGATGATGTGATTAAGCAAGCAAACGACACTGAGTTTGGTTTAGCGGCGTATTTTTACGGTCGTGATATTTCGTTAGTGTACAAGGTTGCTGAAGCGCTTGAATATGGCATGGTTGGCGTCAACACAGGATTAATCTCGACTGAAGTAGCACCTTTTGGTGGTATTAAATCGTCTGGGTTAGGCCGTGAAGGTTCAAAGTTTGGTATCGAAGAATACCTGGAAATGAAATATATCTGCATGTCAGTTTAAGAGAGTGGGCAATGACTAAAACAAATGATGGACTAATGGCACGTCGCCAAGCGGCAGTGGCTCAAGGTGTAGGACAGATCCACCCAATCTTTACTGAACGAGCGGAAAACGCCACAGTATGGGATGTTGAAGGCCGTGAATATATTGATTTTGCAGGTGGTATCGCCGTACTTAACACCGGCCATTTACACCCTAAAGTTAAAGCAGCAGTGGCAGCGCAGTTAGAGGCGTTCTCACATACTTGTTTTATGGTGCTTGGCTACGAAAGTTACATTGAAGTGTGTGAAAAACTCAATCATCTGGTGCCTGGTGACTTTGCTAAAAAAACCGCGTTGTTCACCAGCGGTTCGGAAGCGGTCGAAAACGCCGTTAAAGTCGCGCGGGCTTATACTAAACGAGCGGGGGTTATTGCATTTACGTCTGGTTACCATGGTCGCACTATTGCTGCCCTGGCATTAACTGGCAAAGTCGCCCCCTACAGTAAAGGCATGGGCTTAATGTCAGCTAACGTGTTTAGAGCTGAATTTCCATGTGAAATGCATGGCGTGTCTGAAGACGATGCTATGGCATCGATTGAGCGCATTTTTAAAAATGATGCTGAGCCGGCTGATATTGCTGCCATCATTTTAGAACCCGTTCAAGGCGAAGGTGGTTTCTACGCTGTGACGCCGTCATTTATGAAACGTCTACGTGAACTCTGTGACGCCCATGGCATTGTATTAATCGCTGATGAAGTGCAAACCGGTGCGGGTCGTACAGGCACGTTTTTTGCGATGGAGCAAATGGGCGTAGCAGCAGATATCACTACCTTTGCTAAGTCAATTGCCGGTGGTTTCCCATTATCAGGCATTACTGGTAAAACCGAAGTGATGGATGCCGTTACTGCAGGTGGTTTGGGCGGCACTTATGGTGGTAGTCCTATTGCTTGTGCTGCGGCATTAGCCGTTATCGAAGTGTTTGAAGAAGAGCAATTGTTAGCCCGTGCCAATCAAGTGGGTAACAAACTCAAATCAGCATTAACCGACATGCAGGCTAAATACCCGCAAATTGCTGATGTTCGAGGCTTAGGTGCAATGATCGCCATTGAGCTGATGGAAGACGGTGAGCCTGCGCCGCAGTATAGTGGCAAAATTTTAGCTGAAGCGCGAAGCCGTGGGCTTATTTTATTGTCATGTGGCACCTACGGTAACGTTATTCGTGTATTAGTTCCGTTAACAGCGCCTGATGCACAAATTGATGCCGGTCTGGCGATTATGGATAGCACATTTCAAGCGGTGTTTAAATAACCAGTCTTTTTATGATCTAGAATAAATAAAATCCTGCTTTTGTGGGATTTTTTTTGGATTAAACAAACTTAATTTTTAAAGCTGACTACACTTTATTTATATCTAAAAATCATACTAAAGCAGGAGCCCACTTGAATGAAGGAATTATCCATTAGGTCAAAGTTGTTATGGATCACCTCGACATTATTTATTGTCACAGTAATTTCACTTTCTCTAAGTCTCTGGCTGGGATTAAAAGAAAAAAATGCTGAGTTAGCCACACAAGTAGAGATAGCGCTAAAGCAAGAGATTAACGACAAACTGTCAGCAAGAGCCGGGGAATATGGCGAACGAGTGGCGGGATTTATTAATGAGGCCTATAGGATCCCTTTTTCATTTGCTGGCTTACTTGAGCAAAGCTCAAAAAAAGATCCTTTAAGTCGTGAACGTGTTGAGTTGTCTGTCGCTGCAATACTTCAAAAAAATAGCCAACTGTCATCTATGTACGCGCAATTTGAACCAAATGGTTATGATGGTCTTGATAGTGAATACACTCAAGGTGCACCTCACAGTGTCGTGAGCTCGGGCACCATGGAAATATATTATACTCGCAATGATGATGGCACTGTTGAGCAGAACCAAGTTGATGATGCCGCTGAAAAATATATTACGACGTTAAATGAGTTTGGTATGCGCGAAGCAGAGTGGTACTTATGCGCGAAAGATACTAAGAAGCCTTGCTTAATGGAGCCTTATTTATACGAAATCACCCCAGGTAATACAGCGTTAATGACCTCGCTAACCGTGCCTGTGATTGTTGATAACCAATTTAAAGGTTTAGTTGGTGCAGATATTAATTTGCCGATATTTCAAACCATGATCATGGAATTATCTAAAAGCTTATATGGTGGAGAGGCCAAGGTGACCTTGGTGAGCCAAAAAGGATTTGTGGTCGCTGCCAGTCATTATAAAAAACTTGCTAGACCCTTGAGTGAGTCTGTAGGGCCAGAATTGGCCAAAAAACTGTTGGCGTTAAACAATTCATCGGGGTTTGTTAATGAGCCCAATACTATCGCTGTGGCTTATCCTATTAATATTCCTATCGCCAATGCGACTTGGTCATTGATTATTGAAGCGCCAAAAAGTAACGCATTTATGGCGGTTGATGATATGAACACTGCCATGAATGAGATGGCAACGTCGCTGGGGAGTTTACTGCTAACCATAGGCATCATAGTTACCGCTATTGCTGTACTGATTATCAGTCTGGTGATTAAGAGCATTATTTCGCCGCTTAATATGATCCAAGCTAGGGTTGAGAATCTTGCCAGTGCAGAAGGTGATTTAACCCAATCGATTGAAGTTGAATCCCATGCGGAATTAATTGCTCTTGGCAGTGGTATCAATGCCTTTATTGCGAAATTACGTTATCTGATCTCCGAACTAAAAGTGCTTGCAGACCGCTCACAGCAAGAAAGTATTAAGTCGGCAGACATTGCTAAGCACACTCGCGAAAGTGTTAATCGTCAATATGGCGAAATTGAAAGTGTGGTTACTGCGGTTAATCAAATGAGTGCTACCGCGCTAGAAGTGGCAAAAGCTTCTGAGCAAACGGCAATGGAAACCGAGTCAATGACTGTCAATGTTAAAGATGGTCAGACGCGTTTAACCCAGGCTATGGTGTTTGTTGAAGGTATGTCGACAGATTCTGAGCAAGCTCAGAAAGCTGTGGGCATGGTGTCGCAAAGTAGCTCCAATATTAGCCGTATTTTAGAGGTGATCAGTTCGATTGCTGAACAAACTAATCTCTTAGCACTAAACGCAGCGATTGAGGCGGCCCGTGCCGGAGAACAAGGTAGAGGCTTTGCTGTTGTTGCTGATGAAGTGAGGACTCTAGCGTCTAGAACGCAAAAGTCGACTAATGAAATTAGTACCTTAATTGAATCGTTACAAAAAGAAGTTAAAAATGCTTCGAGTATTATTGATAAAGGCGCTCAAGGTGCACAAAAAGCCGTAGAGCAAACTCAGCTGGCATTGCAGTCGCTTAATGCCATAGTAGAACAAATTAACGAGGTGTCTGGTCAGGTGACGCATATTGCTACCGCCGCAGAGGAGCAAAGTGCGGTAACCGAAGAGGTTAATCGTAATATTACTGGTATTTCTGATTCTGCATCAGAATTGTCACAGCTTGCCGACAGTGCTCAGCAAAGCAGTGACAGTTTAGCTAAGCTAGTGGATGAGCAGCATCAGCAGTTAGCAAAATTACGAACTTAATTCTGTATGCTTTGTGTGAATATGAAAAAAGGTGGCTTATTAGCCACCTTTTTTATTGTTATCCCGCTCAAGGTAGGACATCTGCTAAGATGTCACTCATTGGGTATGGCGACTACGATATGGTTATCACAAATATCATGTTACTAAGATATGATGGTTATTAAGATATGCTGACGAAATATTATGACTGAATTTATTGCGCCACCTTGTGATGGAATTATTGATGTTTTATACCAAGATGAACATCTACTGCTTATCAATAAGCCAACAGGTTTATTGAGTCTTTCGGGGAAAAATCCATTAAATAAGGATTCAGTACACTATCGTTTAGTGCAAGATTACCCTACGGCAACCTTAGTACATCGACTTGATTTTGGTACCTCTGGCATCATGCTGGTGGCATTAAACAAAGTCATCAATGGATTACTAACAAAACAGTTTCAGCAGCGCACTATTACTAAACAGTATACCGCTGTACTTTATGGCGATGTAGTTAACGACTTTGGTGATATTAGGTTACCGATAGCCAAAGACAGCGAGCATTTTCCGTTAATGAAAGTGTGTCATCACCATGGCAAGCTCGCTCACAGTCAATACCAGGTAATAAAGCGACATCAAGAGGGGATATCTACCCGAGTGGAATTTACCCCTATAACTGGACGAACACACCAGTTACGTTTGCACAGCCAACAAATCAGTCATCCTATTTTAGGGTGTGACTTGTACTATAATGAACATTCTCAGCAGATGTCGAGTCGCTTGATGTTACACGCCAGTGGATTATCTTTTACTCATCCAGTGACCGAACAAAGGATCGATTATGTTTGTCCAAGTCCCTTTTAATGAGTGAGCTATTTAACCGCTCAGCAAACAAACTGATTTTAGCATGATGAAATCTAATGCATAATCAATCTATTATTTATTATTACGCGGGTTAATCAGTATGGTTATGTCTTGGTTAGATGCGCTAGCGTTAAGTGTATTTTTGGTCAGTTGGATCGGTTATACCAGTTTTGCCAAACGTAAAGCGAAAAACACCAACTGTATTGCGCGAGTGATGCATCAGCAGCGCATACATTGGATGTCACAAGTTATAGCCAAAGAAATACGTGTGGCCGAAGCGGCATTGTTGGCTAATTTAGAGCGTAATATTGCATTTTTTGCTTCCACAACCTTACTGATCATTGCGGGGGTATTAACGCTTTTTTCTCAAGTGGAAAAGCTTGAAACTGTTATTGGTTCTATTCCTTTTACCTCATCGCCTAACCATGCCTTGGTGCAAGTCAAACTGGCTCTTTTAGCTGGTATCTTCGTGCTAGCTTTTTTCCAATTTACTTGGTCTATGCGTCAATATGGTTTTGTGAATATCATGATTGGTGCTGCGCCATTAGATAAAACTGGCACCGATAAAAATGCACTCGGTTACGCAAGGCAAATGGCTGTTGTGCAAGATCAAGCAGCACATTCATATAACTATGGCCTACGATCTTATTATTATTCCATGGCCGCATTGTGCTGGTTTATGCATCCTGGGATATTTATTTTGGCCAGTTTATTTGTGGTATACACTTTGTACCAACGCGAATTTAATTCTAAAGCCGTGGTAGCCATTACCGCCGCCCAAGCCTTCCTAGAAAAAAATCCGGCCTATATCCGTCGAGACTAGGGCAGCAATATCAGTGCTAGTGTGTCTGTGTGGTGTGAGCTTAGGTGAATCCGTTAAAAGCTATTTAGCACTGATAAGAAAAATAATGCATCAGTGTGTGAGCAAGCAAGGTTTGCTGCTGATAATAGTGATTGGCAAGGCTACACGACAGCTATGGTGGGGATCTCAATCAACCTCAAAGATAGACCTATTAAATTGCACTATGAACTCAACATTGATGAACAAACTGGTGAGTGTTTACCTAGTTATTATGATGGTGAATTTACCACTAAAATTAAGGGGCTGTGGTTCGCAGGGCAAACGATATTAACAAGACTGTACCAATGGAGAGTACAAAACGCATAAGTGGTTCAATGAGACCACTAGGTGTAACGTCAAATTTTCAAACTAATGCTTTAAAATAGCAGTTTAATAACATCGAGCATCACAAAGCTTCTTTCTTAAGCTTCGAAAGTAACAACAATTCTGAATACCTGTTTTTTATCCTTTGATTTGAGAGCGAGCCAGAATGGCTAAAGTGCTTTTACTTGGAGTTCTGTAAATAACTGTACTTAAAATTATTTTTAGAAAAGATTAGTCCAGCAGTATGAAAAAGCAGGTTGAAGTGTTGTTAATGGCAAGCATCAAGGGGTATCAGGCACATTACATAAGTTTTTGACTACCCTATTGACTTCATTAATATCTAAAAAGTGTCCAGTAGCAAATAATGATGCTAAATTTAATATTAGTGATCTATAGGTACTTATTCCACGACCAAAGGAATTTAGTATATTAAATATATATAGACCAAACCGAAATTCAGCAGTCTCTCCTTTTAAACATTTTATAGCAACAAGACAACAGTGGTTAAATATATGCTCTGCGTACCCATCGTAAGCGGGATTTTGCGCTCTTACTCCTCTAAGGATTTGTCCATTTATATATGCATTTACAGTTACTCTCCCTATTACTTCTGTTAAGAAGCTCAAGGCAATATCTGAAGAGTTAAAGAGTGCTGCTTCAATGTAGAATTTTTCCATGAATTTATGCACTAAAAATTCATCAGAACTAGATGATGAACGAGATAACTCCAGAATATCGTCATACATTATTGATACTGGCGTTCCTGATATTAGGTTGAGATAAATTCCCTGCTTTTTATTTTTTAAAGGAGTGTTCATTAATAAATTAGTAGTGATTTTATTCGTGTTTGCTACTAAATTCTCAGATGTGTGCGACAGTCGACTCATGTGATGGTCAACACAAAGCCAAGGTATTTTATTTGCAACAGACAGTTGATAAGTTGTATATACGGATTGATCAATAACATCTCTGATATTAATTAATTCATCAGGTGTATCCATTGGAGTCAGGGCTTCAATTTCTGCAGCTTGCACTAACGCCTTTAACTCATTAATGAAAAAGGATGAATTCCTTTTTATATCTTCAGAAGTATATCGACGAATGCCATTATTGGTATAGTCTAAAGAAAGGTAATCTTCTCTTGAAACGTCACTTATCCATGCCTCTATACAGAGCTTAGATTGCTCAGTGAGGACAATTTTCATCGGTGAATTTGATAAAGTTGAAGCAACACCTATCAATGCAAAGTACACCGCAGTATATACATCTATGATAACTCTGTGTGGATTCTCTATACCTGCATTAAATAGTTGCAGGTATCTTGTCGATTCATGTGAAGTTAGGTGGGCAACTGCACCTTTAAGTGGTTCATTTGGGTTTGTGTAATTTCCTCTCATCACTAGTGGAATATTGATGTTTTGTAACACTTTATTGTGACTTCTATCACTTGATGAAAATTGTTTCAATAAATTCTCAAGATGAGGAATGAACTCTTCTTCATTTACGGGCAGAGTTAGCAGCCTAAATACATCCCTGCCGTCATTTTTCATATCTCTTAATTTTATGGCATGTCGAAATGCAGCAACATAAGAAGGTAAGCGTTCAATTAGTCTGGTTTCTCTGACTGTGTCTCCGACAGCCATGTTTTCCAGAGTTTGTCCAAGAGGTGACTCCACATCTAATAGCGTTGAGTGGCACGAACTGATGTTTCGAACCAGTATCTTTTTTCGTGTAGTGAATCCGTCTGAGTAAACGACACCATCACAACAATGATTCGGTACATATGGGTTATTGGATATTTCAGCCCTATTTAATAGTGAATTAAAATGAATTTGAGTTAGAGGTATGGCAAGTTCTTCAGGGTTTTGAACAAACCAATCTACTAGTATTCGCTCTGCAATATATGGGTCGATATGACTAGATATTTCATTTACAAGGGGGAGTTTAGAAATACAGTAGGTTTCAAAAATTATGTTAGGAATGTCCTCAAGGACAACTTTTTTGAGAATATCAACCGAAGTTCCGTTCAGGCGTGAAACGTATAATAAAAAGAACCATGAATACACATTGTTAACATTCAGATCAATTGAATTTTTGGCCGCTAGAATCGATTCTTTATAGTTCTGTAAACGGTGATATAACTGTGCTTCTATTAGCCACACTGAAGAGTTTTTGTCTTCAAAACTTATATTGTTCAACTGATTTTTAAGCTGTTCGTACTTTTCGCTAGCAAGCAAAGCATTTAAGTAACATTCTAGCATTGGCGATACCCAAGGCGAATTTGGTAATATTGTTCCCAAGAATGCAACTGCACATAAAGATAAATCTAGCTCTACAAGGTTGTCACTCAAATCTTTGATAATTAAAGGATTGATTTCATTAAGCCTGTTGGCGTGATTTTTTAAAAAGTATTTTGCAAGCTCTTCTACTCCAGCTACAAGTTTTTTGTTTTCCTTATCGCAAATTTTTGCCTTTAAGTTTAACTCAATAAATAAGTCGAAATAATCTTTCCCTGTTTGAACCTGACCGCCATCATCAAACCATTTATTAATTGTATAGCTGGATATCTTGTTTTCTCGGATTGCGGCATCTAAATTTAAGCAACTATCAAGGTCAAGTATTGATTCTACTAGCTCAAATTTAGTGTTTTGTAATGATGTTTTTGATGTTATCTGATTTATTTTGTCGGAAATTTTTGGGTCTATCTTTCGAATTTCATTGATGTATTCGGCTCCCAATTCAATTAATCTTCTATTAAAAAAATGTGTAATATTTAGAAGGTTAATCAATACCAACATATATCTATCATCCTTGGTATTAATGCAATTATTTAGTTGAGTGATAAGCTGGTCAATATCTTTCTTAATAGTACTTGTTAACAGTAGATAGTGCGTCGACTGATTATTTGTAACAATCAAACAGCTTTCGCAGAAAAGGAGCAGTGTCTTAGCGTTACTAGAAGGGTAGCTTTCATTGAGAAAAGTTCCGATACTTGTTGCTAGCCCAAAGTCATTATTTCGAAAGCCCCTCTGGTTAAGCCTATTAATTCTTGTTCAGAAAGATCATACTTCCGAGAACCTTCAAACTTATTCTTAATTTCATCGTGAGTTGCGATAAACTCAAAAAAAGCCTCTTCTATGTAAGGTGTTTTCCGTGGAAGATCGGAATATCGCTCTCTGGCAATTTGGGGCTGGTTTCGTGATTCTAAGTCCAGCAGTATTGAGGTAACAGCGTCTCTTATTTCTGAAGAAATAGCTGAGTTTTTGGACAGTTCTATTAATAGTTTTTTATCACTTGGTGCTGTAGCTTTAGTCAGGCTAATTTTTATTGATAGAGCCGCTAGGATGTTTCGAACATCAATATCAAGAGATTCAATTCGCGTTAAAACATCCAGTTTATCTTCTGCTAGAGTTAGCGATCTAGACCTAATGTCACACATAATATTATTGATCACATGTTTAAGGTTATCTGCTTCAACTCCTGTAGTCGTTGCTATTTCTCTTAGTAGTTTTATCGCTGTTGCTTTAAATAGTCCCTCATGTTTGGCGCAGACATGGTCCAGACTTTCTGATAGTTTTCTTAAATGTTTAAGAGCTTCATGTTCTTCGGTTAAAAAGAAATCTTGAGGGTTACTTACATTTTTTTACAAATTGCCACTGCTCAATCAGTGCTTTTACCCAGTCTTCTCGTTCTGGAATTGTAGAGTCATGTAGTTTATTACGAATTATATTAAGACTATTGCGTTCGGTTAAATCATTGTAAGAATGGTTACTTGGAAACAGAGCGTAGGAACTCGCTAGACTGATATTAGGAGGTAGATCCTTAGCCCAATTTTCTATTGCTGAATGTAAGTCTTTTATCAGTTGGTTGTTTCGAAATGTACTCAAAATTCTATCGGTTATTTTAGTACCTGCATAACCAAGTAACCATGCTTCAAATGCTCCAACCACGTTGATGTCCTCTCAGTACAATTAATAGAATCTAGGCTAACAGTAACATGCTGGTGAGTTCAAAAGGAACAAATAATGCCTAACATCAACAATGAGTTATGGTTACCCCTTTGATCTATTATTAGCGTTTGGCTCGATATAATACTGCCCTAATGATTATATTGGTTCAAGAGCTAAGAATTAGAAATTAGTATATATACAAGAATTGGAATTGGAGCGAAAGTTTATGAGACTATCTAAACCTCAAAGGGTTACGGTTGATTGATAAAACTAAAATTAGCAAGAAGACCATATTAGGTTTAGTTAATCTTAAAGTGCTACATATTTGCTACACAGAACGCCAGAAACGAAAAAGCCGTAGTAAGTACTAACCTACTACGGCTTATCTGAATTGGTGGCCCCTCACAGACTTGAACTGTGGACCTGACGATTATGAGTCGTATGCTCTAACCAACTGAGCTAAGGGGCCGACTTAAGCTAGTCGTCACTAACAAAAGCGTGTGCAGTATACGAAGTTTATTTGTGCTTGTCACCTCTGATGTTGCAAGAATTCTATTGAAATGATTCAACTGGTTATCTGTTAATCAGTACATCTAAATATCCATAACAAGCTTGCAGGTATTTGTCGCACTTTAATGTCAAACAGAGAGGTTGATCGCAGTTACTGCGGATGACTTTTTTGTCACAACGTTACCCCGTGATGACTTGTGCTATTCAGCCTGAATCTCAGTGGTGATTTTTTTGTAAAAGTCCGTCCAAATGACAACTATCCTCATTGCCCCTCATTGCCAGGTCGTCGGCGCCATTTGGCCAAAAATGCTAACGCTTCCTCTATATCCCAGTGCTGTAGCGCATATTTAATCCGATTCTGTGAAGGCGGTATGTGTGCTTGGTTTTGTTTTGTTATTTTCTGTGATCAAGTTGACCAATAACGTTTTGATATCAGGGGGTTGCTCACGTTAACAGTACAAATTTCGAGCTGATTTGAAGGTTGAGATTAAGGTCTAAAGTATTTGCAGTATGTTGCGTTTAACTCTGCTAAAAAGGTAGACAAGGTATTATTACGTCAGTCAGTAAACCCATGTACTGCACCATAATAATGTGTTCTTAATAACGAGAATCGTTTTGGCTGCAAGTTACAATTATTTCTATTTTGATCCCAAATGGCTTTAGCTTGAAATCAAGGTAACAACAATACAAGCACGAGTATAAATTGGCAGTCTTAAATAGTTTGGGGCAAATATTTGCATGATATTAGTCGAAATCAGCATGCAGGAATGTCTGACCAAAATGCTTATCTTGGCTATGTCGAGGTCATCAAGTTACGGTGCAAAGTCGGCATAACGTTTTAGATGGAGTCTTCTAGGACTCTGTTCACATATAGATGACATGAATGGGGATACACACATGTTGCAATCTAATTTGACCGTGCTTGCCGATAAATTAGGCCAACTCCTTGAGCCTTCTCGAGTTCATACCGATTACATACGCCGCGTAGCTTGGGGTACAGACGCTTCTTTTTACCAAAAGCGCCCACAAATGGTTGTCCACACTAAAGATGAAGCTGAGGCGTCAAAAGTATTGGCGCAATGTTATCAGAGTGCGACTCCGGTGACCTTTAGGGCTGCAGGTACAGCGCTTTGTGGTCAGGCTATTTCTGATTCAGTTTTGATGGTTGCAGGCCTTCACTGGAATCGCTTTAAGGTGTTAGAAGCGGGTAAGAAGGTACAAATGCAGCCCGGAGTCATAGGTTCTAGACTGAATAGTGCGCTGGCGCCTCTGGGATGGAAATTTGGGCCAGATCCGGCCACCATAGCCTCTGCAATGGCGGGTGGGATTGTGTCTAATAATGCTTCTGGGATGAACTGTGGTACGCATCATAACTCTTATCAATTAATCGACTCTGCACGAATCATCTTTGCCGATGGTTCGATTTTAGACACCGCAAATGCGCAAAGTCGTGAAGCGTTTAAGCAACAGCATCCTGATATGATCAAAGGTATCGAAGCCATTCGTGACGAAATCATGGCTAATCAGGAACTCGTTAACCGTATCAAGCGTAAGTATTCGATTAAAAACGTAACGGGTTTTGGTATGAACTCTTTCGTTGATCATCATGATCCTATCGACATTATTTTACACTTGATGGTTGGCTCTGAAGGTGCCCTAGGGTTCTTATCTGAAATCACCATGAACAGTGTGGTTAAAAACAATTTTTCTGCATCGGCAATGGTGTATTTCGATTCACTTCGTGGAGCTTGTGAGGCCATTGTTGAGCTGCGACGAGATGCCTTCAACGAAACCAACGCTGCCGAGTTATTAGATAACTTTGCCCTCAAGGCTGTTGCTCAATCTAAGTATCAAACGCCAGACTTTCTAAAACATGTTCACAAAGATGTGACGGCGGTATTATTCGAGACCTTTGGCGACAGCCAGGAGCAGATTGATGCTAACGTTGCTAAAATGTCAGTGATTATGGCTAAGCACGGTTTGTATCGTGATGTCGAGTTCACCCAAGATCCAGCAGTTGTCACTAATATGTGGGCCATTCGTAAAGCAATTTTCCCGCTGGCCGGTTCAATGCGCCCAGTCGGTACGTCTTGTATTATCGAAGATATCGCCTTTCCTATTGAGGTGTTGCCACAAGCCACCATAGATTTACAAAACTTATCTTTTGCCCATGGTTATGATGATGCGGTGATCTATGGTCATGCCCTTGAAGGTAACTATCACGTTATCTTCGCTCAGGACTTTTCTACTAAAGCTGAAGTGGAACGTTTCGAAGGCTTTATGCAAGGAATGGCTGATCTAGTTGTTGGATATGACGGATCGCTTAAAGCTGAACACGGTACTGGCTTTGGCATGGCTGCATTCGTTGAAAAAGAATGGGGGAGCGCGGTCTATGACTTGATGAAGCGAGTTAAGAAAACCCTGGACCCAAACGGTATTTTAAACCCAGGGGTCATCATTAACGATGACCCACTCTGTCACGCAAAAGGCTTTAAGCCTATGCCAAAAGTGCATGATATTGTTGATAAATGCATTGAGTGTGGATTTTGTGAACCGCATTGTGTGGCCCATGGCTTAACCTTGTCTCCACGTCAACGTACTGCTGTTGCGCGTGTCATGAAAACCTTAGAAGCCACAGGTGATGAGCCTGACGTCTTGGCTGACCTAAAGAAGAACTATCCTTACTTTGCCATCGACACCTGCGCTGCAGATGGCTTGTGTAAACTCGGTTGTCCAATGGCAATTGATACCGGTAAATATATGAAAGTATTGCGGGCCGAAGGGGCCAGTAATATGGATAAGAAAATTTCTGATTTTACTGCCGATCGTTTTGGTAGCATGGAATCTGTGGCTCGATTTGCGCTAGGTGCCACTGACATTAGCCGTAAAGTGATTGGCGAATCAGGTATGGGGGCAATCACTAAAATCGTTCGTAAGATTATGCCTAGCATGCCGATCCCATTATGGACTGAAGGTATGCCGACACGGGGCAAAGCTTTACCAACGGCTAAAACCTCTGGTGACATGAAAGCTGTTTATTTTCCTGCATGTTTGAACCGTATGATGGGCACCAGTGCTAAACATGATGATCAGCGCTCTTTGCCTGAAACGATTGTGAGCCTATTCGAAAAGGCTAATATCGAGATGATCTTAGGTGAGAAGACCAAAGGCTTATGTTGTGGTCAGCCTTGGGAGTCTTATGGTCACGACGAAGCGGCTGATCGTAAGTCTGATGAGCTCTCTGTGTGGTTATTAAAGGCGTCTAACAATGGTGAATACCCAATTTTAGTGGCCACCACTGCCTGTCTTGAGCGGATGCGCCGAGCTTGTGATAGCCGTTTACAGATGTATGGCCCTGAAGAGTTTGCTTTTGAATTTTTGGTTGATCGTCTACACATAAACAAAGTTGTCGATAAAGTGGCTGTTCATCCAACCTGTACCACTCGTAAGCTTGGTATGGCTGGTAAGTTAACTGAGCTTGCCAAACTTTGTGCTACCGAGGTTGTGGTGCCTGAGAAGGTTGGGTGTTGTGGCATGGCGGGTAACCGCGGTATGAATTACCCTGAGCTTAATGAGCATGGTCTTCGTCATTTAAAAGAGGAGACTAAAGATCAAGGTTGTACTCATGGTTACTCAGTATCAGCAACCTGTGATGTTGGGTTAACGACCCACTCAGGTATTCCGTATAAAAATATCTTAACGCTACTCGATAAAGCATCTAGCAAAAAACAGCACTAATACGCTTATATTGATATTCATTAGCCCACGAAATAGCGTGGGCTTTTTTTTAGCTTTACGGATGTCATACCCATGTTATTCACTACCTGAACCGTTTATCGAGTGGCAAGCTTGGCAATCTATATAAAAAAACCCAGCATATGCTGGGTTTTTATGGTCTTGCTATAGAGCGTAAACCTTACGTTTACTCGTCTAAGAACGACTTTAAGATTTCTGAGCGAGAAGGGTGACGTAATTTACGTAACGCTTTAGCTTCAATTTGGCGAATACGTTCACGTGTTACATCAAACTGCTTGCCCACTTCTTCTAACGTGTGGTCGGTATTCATGTCGATACCAAAACGCATACGCAGTACTTTTGCTTCACGGGCTGTTAGGCCAGCTAGGACTTCGTGTGTCGCGTTCTTTAGACTTTCGCTTGTAGCAGAGTCTAATGGTAGCTCGAGGGTAGTGTCCTCGATAAAATCACCTAAATGCGAATCTTCATCGTCACCGATTGGGGTTTCCATTGAGATTGGCTCTTTAGCGATTTTCAGTACCTTACGAATTTTATCTTCAGGCATCATCATACGTTCTGCCAATTCTTCAGGAGACGGCTCACGGCCCATTTCTTGAAGCATTTGACGCGAAATACGATTCAACTTGTTGATGGTTTCGATCATGTGTACTGGAATACGGATCGTACGCGCTTGGTCAGCGATTGAACGAGTGATTGCCTGACGGATCCACCACGTTGCATAAGTCGAAAACTTGTAACCACGACGGTATTCAAACTTGTCTACCGCTTTCATCAAACCAATGTTACCTTCTTGAATCAAATCCAAGAACTGTAAACCACGGTTGGTGTATTTTTTAGCAATCGAGATAACCAAACGTAAGTTAGCTTCAACCATTTCTTTTTTCGCACGGCGAGCTTTCGCTTCACCGATAGACATACGACGGTTAATGTCTTTGATGCCTGCGATGGTTAAATCTGTTTCAACTTCGATAGCACCTAACTTAGTTACACAACGTGTGACGTCATCAGTGATCATACGCAAGCCTTCAGCGTAAGGCTTGGTGCTGGCTTTTTCTTTGTTGAACCAATCTAAGTTTGTTTCGTTGCCAGTGAATGCTTTAATAAAGTTTTTCTTTGGCATTTTAGCTTGTTCAACACACAGTTTAATGACCAAGCGTTCTTGAATTCGAACGCGGTCCATCATGTTGCGCATGCTTTTAACTAAACGGTCAAACTGTTTTGGTACTAAACGGAATTCTTTGAATAATTCACCAATAACAAATAATGAGCCAATCGCTTCAGGATGGTCACGGCCTTTTGTGGCAATGATCGCTAAGCTTTTTTTCGTAGGCTTCTCTAAGTTGAGTGAATTTTTCTTTAGCTTCTTCAGGATCAGGCCCTTTGTTGCCTTCTTCCTCTTCTTCATCGTCATCATCATCATCGTCATCATCATCGTCATCTTTTTTAGAGTCCGCTAATTCAGAACCAATGTTGGTGGCGGTAGGGGCGACGTCATCGTCGTCAGGATTGATAAATCCAGAGATAATATCAGACAAGCGCAATTCTTCAGCTTCATACTTATCGAATTGTTCTAAGATCATTGCAATCGCTTGAGGGTACTCACTGACAGAACTCTGTACAGTGTTGATACCTTCTTCGATACGTTTAGCAATAACAATTTCGCCTTCGCGGGTAAGTAGCTCTACCGTGCCCATCTCACGCATATACATGCGTACAGGGTCTGTGGTTCGGCCTAACTCACTTTCTACGGTTGCGAGAGCTGCCGCTGCTTCTTCTGCAGCATCTTCGTCTGTGTTGTCTTCCGACATCATCATGTCATCGGCATCTGGCGCTTCTTCAAAAACGCGGATACCCATGTCATTTATCATCTGGATAATATCTTCAATCTGATCGGAATCGACCATGTCTGCAGGTAAGTGGTCGTTCACTTCTGCATAGGTTAAATAACCTTGCTCTTTACCTTTAGCGAGCAACAGTTTGAGTTGCGACTGCGGAGTGTGATCCATAGATATCATCCAATTTTGGGGAACTGATAAAACGATAGGCCAGTTAGCTATGCTAAGTGGCACGCAAATCGTCAATTATAGCTGTGTGGGCTAACCTTAGCTAGTCCATGGCAATGTTTGTTCGCATATTCTTAACGAATAATCTGCGAACTACTTCGCTATGCCTTTCATTATAGAAATCAGCTTAGTTAGCTGTATTTTTTCAACTTTCGTTAAAGCCTGTTTCAGGCTTAACTCCTGATATCGTTGTTCAATATATTGGTTGTTTAACCAAATCAGGGTTTGTTTAAACTCTGGCAGTACGTTTTCATCCGCCACTTGATGATCCCATTGGGCTAGCTTAATTAGAGTGCTTTTTTGGTCATGCTCTCTATGCATTTCAAGTAGTTGTGCGCTGTTTAACGTTTGCTCTCGAGTTATATCTAACAAATGATTGAGCAATTCTATGCCGGTCATTTGTAATCGATTTAGTGCTGGCTGTTTTGCCAAACCAAAGCCTAAGCTGGGGGTTTGGACTAGGAGGGCAATGGCCAATCTTAATGGCGTGCCGCGACCTTGTAAGCCTTTAGCATTTAATGGTTTCTGTTTTGCAACATTGATATTAATATCTCTTCTTAATTCAATGATGTTATTCTTTTTCATTCTATATGCTAAGTTTTTTAACAATATTCCTTGCAAAACACTGTCTTGTACCTTTTCTATGTACGAAATAGCATCTTTCGTCAACGCAGCTTCATTCAGACCATGCATTAACGCTAAATTATCAAATAAAAAGGCTTCTAATGTGCTACTTGCTGAATAGCGACTTTCAAATTCTTCTTTTCCAATCTTACGAATTAATGAGTCAGGGTCTTCTCCTTCAGGAAGAAACATAAACCTAACTTGAACACCTGGTTTTAATATAGGAAGAGCTGTATCAAGAGCACGCCAAGCTGCTGCTTTTCCCGCCTTATCGCCGTCGTAACAGCAAATAACTTCCTTGGCACTACGTAATAAAAGTTGAAATTGTTCTGCCGTAGTTGCTGTGCCTAATGACGCTACAGCATAATCAACCCCAAACTGGGCGAGTGCGACGACATCCATATATCCTTCAACAATTAATACATGCTGAGGATCACGGTGCTTTTGTTTTAGCTCATATAAACCATAAAGTTCATTACCCTTATGAAATATGGGCGTTTCTGGAGAATTCAAGTACTTTGGGGTACCGTCACCCAAAACTCTTCCACCAAATCCAACCACACGACCACGACGATCGCGTATTGGGAACATTAATCTGTCGCGAAAACGGTCATAGCGTTTACCGCTATCATTGGCAATTAACATGCCTGCTGTCAGTAATTTATCTTGGGCGGGCACATTTTGCCTGTAACGACCCAGTAAACCATCCCAACCGTCGGGAGCAAACCCAATGCCGAACTGCTCAACAACTTCAGTCGATAATCCGCGAAACTCAAGATAGTCGATAACTTTCTGTTTGTCTGTATGCTGCCTCAACTGGCTTTGATAGAAGAGGTTGGCTTCTTCCATCAGTTCGTATAAATCTCGACTTAATCCTTGATCAGGTCTTTTTCCTGTGCCTTGCTCTCGTGGTACTGCAAGACCAAGCTGACCGGCAATTTCTTCAATGGCATCAACAAATTCTAGGCGATCATATTCCATGACAAAATCAATAGCATTGCCATGGGCACCGCAGCCAAAACAGTGGTAAAACTGTTTGTCTCTACTGACGGTAAAAGAGGGTGATTTTTCGCTATGAAAAGGACAACAAGCCGAATGGTTCTTACCGGCTTTTTTCAACGGCACTTTACGATCGATTAGATCGACTATATCTACTCGAGCTATTAGCTCATTGATAAAATCACGAGGTATCGCCATTGATTGCTGTTGTTCTCGAATTTACTTTATCAACTGATTTAAACAAACAAGCCGTGCAAGTGCACGGCTTATTCAACATTAAAAATTGATTACTTCAATTTAGCGCGGATCATTGTACCAATGGCACTCATATCTGCACGGCCTTGAACTTTAGATTTTAATGCTCCCATTACTTTACCCATATCCGCCATGGTTCCAGCACCAACCTCAATAATTGTTGCATCGATAATCGCTGCAACTTCATCTTCGGTTAGCGGCGTAGGCAAGAAGTTTTCGATTACTCGAATTTCTTCTGCTTCTGCCTCTGCCAACTCCGGACGATTCGCTGCTTCATATTGAGCAATCGAATCGCGGCGTTGTTTAACCATCTTGGTTAATACAGCTATTGTCTGTTCATCAGTCAGTGTTTCGCGGGTATCCACTTCAATCTGTTTGATGGCAGAAAGAGCCATACGAATTGTTCCTAGGCGCACTTTTTCTTTAGCGCGCATAGCATCTTTCATTTGGTCTTTTAGCTGTTCGGTTAAGTTCATAATGAGATTAATATAAACGTACGCGACGTGCGTTTTCGCGAGAAAGCTTCTTAGCTAGACGCTTAACTGCAGCTGCTTTTGCACGCTTACGGGCAGTAGTTGGCTTCTCGTAAAATTCACGAGCACGCACGTCAGCTAGAATACCTGCTTTTTCACAAGAGCGCTTGAAACGACGAAGAGCTACGTCGAATGGTTCGTTTTCACGTACTTTAATAATTGGCATACGCCATCACCCCCTTAGGTGTAGTTATGCTGGATGACTAAATCGACTAAACTTTTTTAGTGATTTAACTCAAACCAAAGGCTATTTAAAATGGTGCGGAATTTTACACCGAGCGGTGACCATTTGTAAACCCCCTGACTTGATTTTCTCTTTAGGGAGCGGCTCATCGTGCTATTTTTTGATAGTGAATCAAAATGCGGTCATCTTGGATAACTGCGCCGCATCTGCCTTAGTCTCAGAGCAGTATGGTCTGCGTTAAATAAAGCGCATCTTTATTAGCGAAATTATCGTCACCTAATGGTTAAATTGAGCATTAGGTTTGTATAAAACAAGCTTATAACTGGGATTTGTTAACCGAAACTCTTATTCATCGTCCGTGTTATTTAATTCTGAAATATTGGAGTATTGACGCAGAGACGGGTAGAATTGGCTGCCTTATTTTAATGAAGACGAGAGATTATGCGCGTTATTGGTATTGAGACATCCTGCGATGAAACTGGGATAGCAGTCTATGATGATAAATTAGGCTTAATGTCACATGTGCTGTATAGCCAAGTTAAATTGCACGCCGACTATGGTGGTGTTGTGCCTGAGCTTGCCTCTCGTGATCATGTTCGTAAAATTGTGCCTTTAATCAAACAGGCCTTAGCGCAAGCTAATTCGAGCTTAAATGATATCGACGGCGTAGCGTACACTAAAGGTCCTGGCCTCATTGGTGCTTTACTTGTAGGAGCCTGTGTAGGGCGATCGTTAGCTTATGCTTGGAACAAACCTGCTGTTGGCGTACATCACATGGAAGGGCATTTACTGGCGCCTATGTTAGAAGATGATGCGCCAGAATTTCCTTTCATAGCCTTGCTAGTCTCTGGTGGTCATTCAATGTTGGTACAAGTTGAAGGCATTGGTCGTTATCAAGTGTTAGGTGAGTCTGTAGATGATGCGGCCGGTGAAGCTTTTGATAAAACAGCCAAGTTAATGGGATTAGATTATCCTGGCGGCCCTCGCTTAGCCAAGTTAGCTCAAAAAGGCTTATCAGTAGGCTATAAGTTTCCGCGCCCAATGACCGATAGACCTGGGTTAGATTTTAGTTTTTCAGGCTTAAAAACATTTACCGCAAACACGATTGCTAAAGAGCCTAACGATCCGCAGACTCGTGCCAATATTGCCCGTGCTTTTGAAGAAGCCGTTGTTGATACTTTAGCGATTAAATGTAAACGAGCTTTAAAGCAGACAGGTTATAAGCGATTAGTGATCGCTGGCGGTGTGAGTGCTAACACTCGTTTACGTGAATCATTAGCCGAAATGATGAATAATCTAGGTGGGCAGGTATATTATCCTCGCGGAGAGTTTTGTACTGATAATGGTGCCATGATTGCTTATGCTGGATTACAGCGCTTACGTGCTGGACACACTGAAGGACTCGCGGTTAAAGGCCAACCAAGGTGGCCTTTGGATAGCTTACCTGCAGTCGATTAATCGATGAGTTTATGCGATTGGTAGCTTAGTTTAGTAAGTGATTCTACGATTGCTATTAATGAAAACCTGATACTATTTAGTGTCGGGTTTTTTAATGGATTTTTTTCGTGAGACTTTGCTTTCTTCACCGTGACGCAAACGGCCAATATTGTCTTTGTGACGAATTAAAATTAGCGTTGATAGCATAGCGACAGGAAGGATGAAGCGTTCATCTAACCACCAAGTGTAAAAAGGCGCTAAGGTGGCCGTTGCCATAGCGGCCACAGATGAATAGCGCGTTAACAGCACAAATACAATCCAAGTCAGGATTAGGCAAAGGGCTAAATCTCCACCAATGGGAGCCATTGCACCAAAAGCGGTCGCGACACCTTTACCGCCTTTAAAACCAAAAAAGATTGGCAATATATGCCCTAAGCAGGCGCTGACAGCAATGAAGCCTAATGATGCCGCATCAAGTCCCATTTTATAGCCAAGGTAAGAGGGCGCGGCGCCTTTGAGCATATCAAAAAATAATACTAATACTGCCGAACTGACTCCACCGATGCGAAGCACATTAGTGGCCCCAGGATTGCCGGAACCGCTGGTTCTTGGATCGGGTAAACCTCTTATTTTACAAACCAGTATGGCACTTGAGATCGAACCCGCTAGGTAGGCGGCAATGATCATCAACACGGTGACAGTAACGGCGTTCAAATTGGTTTCCTTACTCTTCTTAGGGTATCATCGCGCATTGATTTGTTGGGCAAGTGATTTTCAGTATCCTCTGAAGCCACCTTTGCGTTAACATTAACCATTTCGTTGATATTAATTGCACAATAGCGCCTATCCTACTGCTTTAACTGATTAGGAAAAAGCTTAAATGTGGATTATTAAGCATATAATCGATAATTAAGTTTGATTAGGATGTTCTTGAAAGTTTTTATGTCGATTAAGGTAGGAATTATATGGATAAAGTACTCATCCGTCAGCTAGCGATAGAGACCATAATTGGTATCTATGAGTGGGAAAAAAAGATCCATCAAACATTACTTATCGATTTAGATATGGCATGGGACAATCGTCTTGCCGCTGCTAGTGATAGTTACGAAAATGCTTTGTGTTATGAAACCGTATCGAATCGTTTAATCGCACTGATCACTGAAAATCCGATTGAGTTGATTGAAACTGTCGCTGAAATGATTGCCCATTGTTTGCAACAAGAGTTCAATGTGCCTTGGGTTAAAGTGGTCGTGATGAAGCCCGGGGCAATACCTCATGCGGTTTCTGTTGGTGTTGAGATTGAACGCGGTAACATTTAAGTGTTATTTTATTTTTTCGTTTAGCATTAGGTCAGTCAATGGCACGTATTTACATTAGCTTAGGCACCAATATTTCTCCTGAGCAACATCTTAAAGCCGGTTTGGTTGATTTACAGCAATATTTTGGCCCATTACAATTATCACGCGTATATGAGAGTGAATCGGTTGGCTTCAAAGGCACTAATTTTTTAAACATGGTTGCCGCTGCTGATACCGAATTATCGATTGCACAGGTTGTGGCAACGTTTAAGAAAATTGAGCAAGACAACGGCCGTATCAGAGGCGAGAAAAAATTTAGCCCTAGAAGCCTTGATATTGATTTGCTGCTCTATGACGATGTGATTTGTAACATTCCGGTAGAACTTCCCCGCGGCGAAATTTTGTTTAATGCCTTTGTTTTATGGCCTTTAGCTGAAATTGCCCCTGAGTTACCCCATCCGGTGACGCTACAGACCTATGGTGCGCTTTGGCAAGACTATGACAAGCAACGCCAGCAGTTATGGCCTATTACCTTCGAGTTCCCAGCCGAATTATTACCCGTTAAATATTAATTATTCATCAATAAGTTAATTTCTTACAAAGGAAAGATATGGACACGTTACAAGTTATTTTGCTGGCATTAATCCAAGGGCTGACTGAGTTTTTGCCGATTTCTAGCTCGGCACATTTAATTTTACCGTCGCAAATTTTAGGTTGGGCTGATCAAGGATTATCATTTGATGTTGCGGTAAATACTGGCTCTTTATTTGCGGTAGTGATTTATTTCCGTCATGAGATAGTGGCACTGGCTAAAGCTTGGTTTATCAGTTTAGTCGCTAAGCAACAAACGCAAGAAAGTAAACTCGCTTGGTGGATTATTTTAGCCACGATACCTGCGGTTATTGTTGGCTTTACCGCCAAAGATTTTATAGAAACCCATTTTCGAAATACCTTAGTCATCGCTATCACAACAATCGTGTTTGGTCTGTTGCTGTGGTTGGCCGATAGAATGTCAAAAGCGCAGTTAAACGAATTTCAAATGGGCTGGAAAAAGCGTTGCTTATTGGTTTAGCTCAGGCGATGGCATTAATCCCTGGGACCTCACGTTCAGGCGCTACCATGACAGCTGCACTGATGTTAGGGCTGACCCGTGAAGCTGCTGCACGATTTTCATTTCTGATGTCTGTGCCGGTAAGTTTTGGTGCAGCGTTATTGGTGACCAAAGACTTAGTGACCAGCCCAGCGCCTATCGATTACCAAGCGCTTGGTTTAGGTATTGTTGTATCCTTTGTTGCGGCCTATTTATGTATTCATTTCTTTTTAAAGTTTATTAGCAAAATAGGCATGACACCGTTTGTATTATACCGACTGGTTCTTGGTGCGGTATTGCTTGGATTACTCTATCTTTAGGGTAAGCATCTAAGCGACCTTTGTTTGCAAAACGGGTTGGTATCAACCCGTTTTGTTTTATGCTCTTTTAATTAACTATCAGTGTAATTATGACGTTATCTTTATTATGTCCAGTGTGTTCTGCTCCACTCATGCAACATCAAGCTTCATCGGGATTTTATTGCGACAATAAACATCATTTTGATAAGCATCCTAATGGCTATTGGCCACTACTGAGCAACACTAAGGCTAAGTCTAAGCCACAAGTGGAGTCTCGCCAGCAAATGCGCGGACGACATTTTTTATTAGAGTCAGGTTTGTTTGCACCGCTAATTAAGCAACTCCAAACCGTGTTGTTGGATTTGTGTACCTCACGTGGCGAAACCCAATTACAGCATATCGATTACCAGTGTGCTGATGGCTTCTATTTACGTCAGCTTGTTCCTGCTTTAGCTGAAGCAAATGTGTCATGTGAGCATTGGGGAATTACCGATGCTGAAAATGCTATTTTCGCAGCCGCTAAAGCTGAAACACCAGCTAATTTATTATTGTTAGCATTAAAAAAATTACCCTTTGAAGCGCAATCAATCGATATTGTCACAGTACTTGATTCACCTCTAAAAGGTAAAGAGTGCATTCGAATTTTAAAAGATGATGGACGTATTGTGCTTTTACAGCCGGGTGTTCGCCATTTATGGCAGATAAAACAACAAGTTTATCCCGACTTAGTTGAGAAGCCGCTTCAACTCAATTTACCCAACGATGTTGAAATTGAATCGCAGCAACAAGTTGTATTCGTTCAATCTGTTACTGGTGAGCAGGCATTAACATTACTTGATATGTCGGTCTTTGGATGGCGTGCAAATGATCAGCTAAAACATCAAGTGAAATCGACTGCGATTGCCGATTTAGAGTTTAATTGGCAAATTTTAGTCCTAAAAAAACGTCTATAAATGGTCGAAAAGGTAACGAGCGAGAAGGCTGATAAGCGATAATGACAACAATGTGCTGAGAGCGTTAAAGGGCTAGGGCGCTTAGTGGTTAGGCGCTATAAGTGCTAATGCGAGGGTTTCGAAGAGATGGCTTTCAAAGGCTAAATGGTTGAAGGCGATATAGATTTAATCGTAAAAAATTTGCTGTCGAGAAGACGTAGGTGTTTATATTTTTCGCTTGATACCACTTGATACCGCTTGATACCGCTTGATACCGCTTGATACCGCTTGATACCGCTTGATACCTCATTTTAAATAAGCACAAATAATTAAGGCTTGATGTTGAAATACTGCAAAGTAGTGGAATCAACAATCAAGCCCTAATAATCAACCTATTAAATAAGCTAATTTTTAATAGCAGTTCTTACTTTTTGTAAGAAGAAGCCATGTTGTCTAAACGGTCATTAGCACGTTTAGCTTCGGCTTGTGCGTCCATAGAAGCAGCTTTAGCGCCTTTAACATCGGCAGATAGCTTGCTTTGCTCAGACTTTAAAGAACCAACTTCTGCTGATAGTTGATCAACTTTGTTACCTAGGTTTGCTACGCTTTCTTCTAAAGCAGTAGTGTTAGCACAACCACCTAATAAAGCAGTCATCGCAACACCAGCAATCATCAGTACTTTCTTGTTCATGGGTAAATCCCTTAATATATAGGTTGTTAAATAGTGCAACGGCATGTGCCTTTGCAACGGCGTAATTATGTCACAGATTTTTTAATTTGCTATAGGCAAACTTAACATTGTTTAATTAAAATAGCGAAATAAAAGAAAATTGCAAGCTGGCTGGGCAAAAAGCATCATTATTTATCGATTTTATATAAATCTTAGTGATTTATTGCTTATTCTCCGCTAAAAATTGCATTTTTCCGCTTTTTTACATAAAAACCTAAATAGGCGATTACTGATGTAACCATTATTGTTCAATTCTTTGTTTTATATAACTATTAACTGTTTCTGAGCGCGTTAGTTGAAGTTGGCTTTTAATTTGCGATCCTTGGTAACCCGCGCTAATAATTGATTGCACATCTACGTTGCTGGCCAACTCATAGCAATGTTGTAAAAATTCAGCTTGCGGATAGCTTGCTTGTTCAAATCCAGTTCGTCCTCTTATGTCGCCATGACAACATAATAAAAGCTCTGTTAACCGTTGCGGTTTACGCCAGAAATCACCTTTATCAAACAGTTTAACGATGGTTTCAGCCCTCAGTTCAAAAGCATTATGAATATTTTGATGTTGATCGCTGACCAATAAGGCTAAATCACGGTATTCATTAGGTACGCGTATTCGTTGGCAAAGTGCTTTAATGATGCTTAAGCCTTTTTGGCCGTGACCATGATGTTTCGGCCACTCTTGTTTTGGGGTTAACCCCTTGCCCACATCATGTACTAATGCTGCAAAGCGGACCGCTTTATTACTGCTTAGTAGGCTGGTTTGCTCCAGAACCATCAGCGTATGGATGCCGGTGTCTATTTCTGGGTGCCACTTTGCTGGTTGGGGGACGCCAAATAACGCATCAATTTCTGGAAATAACACGGTTAATGCTTGGCATTGCTTTAAAACGGCGAAAAATATTTGCGGACTTTGGCTGCTTAATGCTTTATCACATTCCTGCCATACGCGTTCTGGCGTGAGGTGCTCTAATTCTCCACTATTGGCGATATCGGTCATTAACTGTAAGGTTTCAGCTGCAATGGTAAAACCTAAGTGATGAAATCGAGCCGCAAATCGCGCCACTCGCAATACACGCAAGGGATCTTCAATAAAGGCGTCGGATACATGGCGCAGTACTTTGGCGTGGATATCATCAATGCCATGGTAGGGATCATAGAGTTTACCTTCGCTATCTTGTGCAATGGCATTAATGGTTAAATCGCGGCGCAGTAAGTCATCAGCAAGAGTGACATCTTTATTAGCATCGCAGCTGAACCCTTGGTAACCCTTACCTGTTTTACGCTCTGTTCTCGCCAGTGCATATTCTTGTTGAGTTTTTGGGTGTAAGAAAACCGGAAAGTCCTTTCCGACTTGCTGATAGCCTTGAGCCAACATTTCGTCAATACTGCTGCCAACGACCACATAGTCTTTGTCGACAACAGTTTGTTTAAGAAGTGTATCGCGCACGGCCCCGCCGACTAAATAAATCTTCATGGCGTACCACAACGTGTAATAATAAGTTGCTTAAATCTTATCAGAGTTAGATTTTTACGGCTAACTTTTGACAAGCTGTTGCACAAGCATTAACGTGAGCCGTCAGTTTCAAATAAGGATTTTTGGTCGAATGTATAAAGCCTTCTATGGATTAAACGATAATCCATTCTCAATTGCGCCTAACCCTCATTATATGTTCTTGAGCGATCGTCATCGCGAAGCGCTGGCACACTTAACTTACGGGTTAGGTGAAACAGGTGGATTTGTATTGTTGACGGGGGAAGTTGGTACCGGGAAAACTACCGTTTCACGTTGTTTATTACAACAAATACCGGAAAATACAGATACGGCATTTATTCTTAATCCATCACTTACCGAGTTAGAGCTTTTGGCGACATTGTGTGATGAGTTGGAAATTAAGTATGGCGAAAATCCGACCTTAAAACAGCTGACCGATCTCATCAGTACTTACTTACTCACTAATCATAAAAATGCCCGTAATACCGTACTGATTATTGATGAGGCGCAGCATTTGCGTTCTGAGGTGTTAGAGCAGTTGCGTTTGCTGACTAACCTTGAAACCAATACCAAAAAACTGTTGCAGGTCATTTTGATTGGCCAACCAGAGTTACAGCAACTGTTAAAACGCCAAGATCTTCGCCAGTTAGCACAGCGGATCACCGCTCGTTACCATCTATTACCATTGAATAAAGATGAAATTGGCTTATATGTTCTGCACCGTTTACAAGTAGCGGGTCGGCACGAGCCTTTATTTACCCGTAAAGCGATAGCCGCGTTACATAAGCACTCTGGCGGTATTCCACGCTTGACTAACTTATTATGTGAACGAGCACTAATGGCTGGTTATGGTCAAGCTAAGGTGCCGATTGATCACAAGATGGTTAATCAAGCCGCCGTTGAAGTGTTAGGGGATATTGATGCTCCTAGCGATAAGCGTTGGCCATTTGTTGCAGCAACAGCGCTGGTATTGGCATTTGGTTTGTCGTTTTATCTGTTTAATCGCTCGGCTAATGACGATAGCCTTAACTCCAATACAGCATTAGCTAGCAATCAAACGCAGCAATCTGTTAATCCGCCAGCGTTAGCCACTATTCCTAGTGCCACAAATCAATCTATTACAGCATCGACATCGCAACTACAAACCAGCCCGCCAGTTGTTAACGCGCAGCAACAGATTTTGCGTCAAGCTATGTTACAAAGCAGTAGCATTGATAATGCTTTTGCCGGGTTATTTGGTTTATGGAATAAACAACCTATCATTGGTTTATCTGCCTGCCAGGCTGCGCAGCAACAAGATTTAGCCTGTTACCAGCAACAAGGTAATTGGTACAGTATTATGCGGCTAAATTATCCTGCGGTGGTGTATTTACAAGATGCTCAGGCGAATGTGTTTTATGGGGTGATTGTAGAGCGCCAAGTGGAGCAAATTTTATTGCAATTGGGCGAGCAACAATTCTGGGTAAACAAAGATTGGTTTGATCGTCATTTTAGCGGTACCTTCGAAATTCTTTGGCAACCAGACGGTGTATTACCCCGTGAAATCGGTCAGTCTTCGAGTCTGGCGCAAGTACAGTGGTTAGAAAATAGCTTAGCGCTAGTCAATAAACGCCGAGCACGCTTACTGACACAATTCGATGGTGAATTAGAACAGCAATTAATGCAATTTCAGCGTCAGCATGGCCTAAAGCCTGATGGTATTGCTGGCAATCAAACCTTAGTACAACTGAACTTATATTTAAGCCAGCAAGGCCCGCGTTTGAGTGCATCTTCGGAGCGCAATTAATGTCAATTTTATTAGACGCTGTTAACCGTAAAAAGCAGCAACAAGAAAATATTGTTGATGTTATTTTAACGCCCAGAGCCAATTATTCTCCGCCGCCGAAAATATCAGCCAACACCCGAAAATTCACTCTGCTGGCGTTATCTATTGCGTTTGGTGTTGGTGCGGCTTGGAGCATGAGTTTGTTGCTACATCCTGCAGTGCCTAGTGTGCAAACTGTTGCCTTACCCGTTGAGCGTTACAATGCACAGTTAGCCGTGGCTGATACCGTGGCTGTAGCCCCGTCAACCCTATCTGCTGATGCGGTAGCTGCTAATGGATCTCGTGAGCTGCCACGCGGCAATCAGAGTGCCATAGATCAAGGCCATGATGGAGTGCGATTAGCCGGTAAAGTGGCTTTGCCGATTGCGCAGCCTCTTGCTCAAAATAGTTATCAATCCTTGGGTACTTTGCAACGTAATGTTGAGAATACTGCTGCTGAACCTATGGGGTCAGGTTATCAATCGGCATCAGATGTTGAAGCGCGTAATCAGGATTGGGGTCGTAATGACGATGCTCAGGCATTAACTCAGCAAACTGACGATCAACCCCATCAAGTGTCGGGACGCAGTGCGTCTTCTAATCTGACAGATAATGCCGAACCGATTATATTAGGCGCCAATGCGAATCGACGTGGGCAAGCTGAACTAGAAGCATTAAGGCTGCAAGTTAATGCTGCGGCTGAAGAGGTCGATTTTGCTTCGGTAAAAGAGCCCTCAATTGATGAGCGCAATAACTTGTTAGCCGCATTTCAAACCGCGCTAAAAGATGTTGAATATGAGCAGTCTGCAAATCAGCAAGTGACGCAGGAAAAGCTCGATCCTATTCCTCGACCTACCAATCAACAAATTCCTAAATATGGTGATCTACCTGCCAGTGTACAGTTACAAGTGCCTGAGTTTAATATTAATGCCCATGTATACTCATCTGAACCAAACAATCGTTGGCTAAATGTCGATGGTGTTGAATTACAGCAGGGCGATATGATTCAGAATAAGCTTACCATTGTTGAGATAAGGCCTAGGGATATAGTGTTAGAAATTAACGGTGAACAATTTAGAGTGCCAGCTATTTAGATACTGCTTTAGCAGAAGTATTTCAATCTCGGTTTACAATACTTACCTTAACAAACCTATCGCAACTTCGTTATGTCATTCGTTAGTCTCAATCGATAAATAACACTAAGGCGCTTATTGCGCCTTAGTGTTATAGGTTGAATTAACTCGCCATATTAACCATGAATGTTATTGGCTAAAAACAAGGTTAATCCATAACCGATGCAATAACATAATAGTAATGCTGGTACGTATTTTAAGTAGCTGACAAATGTGAGCTCTTCCACTTTACTCATGGCAATGATGCCTGATGCAGAACCTATGATTAATAACGATCCACCGACACCAACAGAGTAAGTCAGTCCTAACCATTGTGCTGTTGTTAGAACCGGATCGGCTTTTAATAACGCTGCGGTTAATGGCACGTTATCTAACAGGGCAGAACCCACGCCAGTGAAAAAGTTAGAAATACTAGGGTTATACATGCCGTACACTTCGGTTAATAAATGTAAAGTGCCAATTTCTTTAAGCATGCCAACGAGTAACAAGATACCTAAGAAGAACAATAGAGTATCGAATTCAACCTGACGAATATATTCTAATACTTGAACTTCTTCACTTTTACTTTTATTGGTGCGGCCCACTAAGAACATCACCGATAAGCCGAATAAAAAGGTCAATACCGGCGGAATACCAAACAGCACGTTAAGTACCATGGTTAATACTATGGTAGTAAAGAAAATGACTCCGATGACAATATCAACCGTATTGTAATTTTGCTCGATAGGCGTGGTGCTTACATGTCCTTCGGCTTTAAGTGAAAACAATACTGCTAGGACCATGACGCTAATTCCTGCTGGAATAAACAAGATTAACAATTCTGAGATATGCACTTTACCGGCGAGGAAAATCATCAAGGTAGTCACATCACCTGTGATTAATGCCACCCCACCAGAGTTTACCGCAAAGATAATTAACACGGCCATACGGCGGCGCATTTGCTTATCTAAATTAAAGGTTGTTAGTAAACCTAATGACACCAGAGTGGCAGTGACGTTGTCACAAAAAGTCGACAGTACTAATGAGAATAACCCGACTTGCATCATCAACATTCGCACAGAGACTTGCTGCGGAAATATTTTTTGAACCAATACTTGGATCATGCCTTTAGCATTAAGATAGGCGACAAAAGTCATGGTCGACATTAAAAACAACCATAATGTAGCAATTTCTAATAAGTTTTCGTTGAGGTTTTCGCCCACGATTTTACTTTTTTCTGGGCTACCAGAAGCTATGAACAAGGTAATCCAAGCTATACAGCCAAGGAATAGGGTGGTTTTTGCTTTATTTATATGGGTAACTTCTTCGAACACGATACTGAGCAATGCAAGTACCGCAAGTGAGATAAGAAAAGTATGTAGCATGACTGCAATTCCAACTTTGTGTTGTAGGTAATCAACATCATTACCATGAATTTTTGCTAACCTAATTTGGCCCTAGCGTTAAGGTTTAATTAAGCTTTCCGTTTGGCGGGGCGATCACATCACACAACGAGGGATTTCGCAACTGAGATCACAGTTATTTTGTCAATAATCGACCAAAGTAGCGTAAAAAAGTAATATAGTGAAAAGAAATTGGAGTTTGTTAACACAAATGAAAAGAGGATAAATAACGTGGTTATTTATCCTCTTTATTGTTACCAAAAGACTGCTTAGCTTGAGCTGTCTGTTGATTTATTTCATTGCAGCAAAAATACGATCAACAGCGGCCAGAGTATATTCAATTTCAGCATCGCCGTGAGCCATTGACATGAAACCCGCTTCATAAGCACTTGGCGCTAAATAAATACCTTCATCTAACATGGCATGATAGAAATGACGGAAGTGTTCCATGTTGCATTTTGTGACTTGGGCAAACGAGGTCATTGGCGTGTTATCTTCAGTAAAGAAGAAACCAAACATACCACCCACATAAGTAATATTTAATGGAATACCGTGTTTGTCTGCAGCGGCTTTAAAACCTTCTGCAACACGTTTCGTTTTATCTGCAAGCGCTTCGTATAAACCAGGTTCACACAATGCATCCATTTGGGCTAAACCAGCAGACATCGCAATTGGGTTACCAGATAAGGTACCGGCTTGATAGACAGGGCCAGTTGGTGCAATAAACTGCATGATATCTTTACGGCCACCAAATGCGCCTACAGGCATGCCGCCGCCAATAACTTTGCCAAGTGTGGTTAAGTCAGGTGTTACGTTGTAGTGGCCTTGTGCGCCACTCATAGAGACGCGGAAACCTGTCATCACTTCATCAATGATTAATAGTGCACCAAACTCATCACACATGGCACGTAAGCCTTGCAAAAAGCCTTCGACAGGTGGAATACAGTTCATGTTGCCCGCAACGGGCTCAAGGATGATACAGGCGATACTGGTTGGATTTTGTTCGAAGATAGCGCGTACAGAATCAAGATCATTATAAGTTGCTGTTAACGTGTGCTTAGCAAAATCTTCTGGAATACCAGGTGAGCTTGGTTGCCCTAGGGTTAACGCGCCAGAACCTGCTTTAACTAATAAGCAGTCAGCATGGCCATGGTAGCAACCTTCAAATTTTAAGATATTGTCACGGTTAGTAAAACCACGTGCTAAACGAATCGCACTCATAGTGGCTTCAGTACCTGAACTGACCATTCTAACTTGTTCTATTGATGGCACCATTGATATGACTTTTTCAGCCATTTTAACTTCAAGTTCCGTTGGTGCACCAAACGACAAGCCATTTTCAACGGCATCTAACACTGCTTGGCGAATTTTAGGGTGGTTATGACCTAAAATCATCGGTCCCCATGAACCAACATAGTCGATATACTTTTTACCATCGGCATCAAAAATATAAGCACCATCAGCTTTTTCAATGAACAAAGGTGAACCACCTACACCATTAAAAGCTCGTACAGGCGAGTTAACGCCACCAGGGATGGTCTTTTTAGCCTGTTCAAATAAAACCTCGGAACGGGTCATGTCTAATCCTTAATATTGTGTGCCAATTATCTATCGGCTTTACGTGAATACCAGTTTACTGGGCACTCATACTTTTCGAGTTGGTCTTCAACCCCAAGTGTTAATGCAAAAAGTGCCATACGTATAAGTAAGCCGTTATCGGCTTGTCTAAAAATAGCCAAACTTGGGTGGCTGTTTAAATCATTGTCGAGTTCATTTGCTTGTGCGCGTGAATCACGAGGTAATGGATGCATAATCACGGTATTTGACTTGCAGTGTTGCGTATAAATATTGTGATTTAAGCGAAACTTACCTCGGTACTTATTGGCTTCTTCCTGTGATGGGAAGCGCTCTTCTTGAATGCGTGTCAGATATAAAATATCTGCATGATGCAAATTGCCTTCAAGTTGCTCGGTTATTGTGATCTTATGGCCAGCATTTTCAATGTCGGCGATCACATAGTCAGGCATTGATAGTTCACTTGGCGATATCAAGGTGAATTTAATATCTTTATGCATGCAAAGTAAGCGTGATAGCGAATGCACAGTACGACCATATTTTAAATCACCTACCATGGCGATATGCATACCGTCTATGCCCATACCCGAGTGGCTTAACTCTTTCTTGATGGTAAATAAATCGAGTAAGGCTTGAGTAGGGTGTTCATTCGGTCCGTCGCCACCGTTAATTACAGGTACGCGACTGCCTTCGGCAAATTCTTTAACTGAGTATGCGTCTGGATGACGCATGGCAATCACATCCGAATAAGTAGAGAGTACTCTAGCCGTATCGTAAAGTGATTCGCCTTTGGATAATGACGATGATGCCATTCCTGTGGTTTCTCGAACATGTCCGCCAAGTAAATTGAAGGCACAGCCAAAGCTGACACGAGTTCGGGTGCTGGGTTCAAAAAACAGATTGCCTAAAATGGCACCTTCTAATACTTTGGTGCGTTTTTCACGCAAAGCATAAGGTGTCATTTTATTCGCGACGTTGAAAATAGTGTTAATTGAATCCAGATCTAACTGGCTTACTGAAAGGATATGTGAACCTTCGAACTGCGTCATCAGCCTAATTTCCAAAGTTTAGGGGCAAAATATTCACCAGAACAGCATGCTATTTTACCGTATTATTATATAGGGTGTTATAGAGATTATGTCTAGGGTGGCTGAGGCAAAATTGTAGCAGAAAATAACCGCCAGATAAATATAATAACCGTGCTTAACACAGAGATTCACTTGCTGTTATCAAGAACATTGTCATGATTTTGGCCGTTAACTTAATCGTGTTTGAAAGACTCATTTTATTTGCTCGTGCCGCAGCGAATTAGCCTTAGAACCACTGAGATAACATCTGAAGCTGCAATTTGCTCAAGCACCTCATATGGAGCGACAAGTGAGGATTAAGCAGCACTTTGTCACACTATTGAGGATCAATGAGCTCAAAGAGGTTGGATTAAATTTGCCCTGAGCGAATTTCTTGCAATAAATTCGCCCAACTGATCACCCCAACAACTTTTTGCGTGTTATCACGATAGATATACACTTCGCCAGATCGTTTTGGTAGCAGTGCTTCATAAGCCTCATTTAAGGTGGCGCTGTCAGGTAATCCGGGCATGAGATGACGCGATAGGGTGGTTGAATCTTCAAAGGATTGCATTTCAAGTCGCAACATTTCAATTTCGCCTTCAGCATTTCTAACTAATACTGGGCGGCCAGCAGCGCGTTTAAGTACTTCAAGCAGTAGTTCGTCATCATCGTTAACAATCACGAAGCGTTTATCCATCAGTACTCTAACGCCTTTCTTTTGTAACCCTTGATTCAGTGGGGCAACCTTATAGCCTAAGCCCATAATATCCAGTTGTTTTAGTAGGATAGAATGAGTATTAAATCCCTGGTATGCCACTAAAAATGCTGGAATGGTGACAAACATCGCCGGTAAGATAATCGACGCATCGTTGGTTAATTCAAGCAGCGCAACTAATGCAGCTAGAGGGGCACTCAGACAAACCCCCATCATTGCTGTCATGCCAATGACAGTATATAAACCCACATAAGGTGCGATGGATGGAAACAGTAAACTGCTGACTAAGGCTAAGATAGCCCCAACTAATGCGCCAATACCATAGAGTGGGCCAATTAATCCGCCGGGTACACCAAAGCCAATAGCGGCGATGGTGGCCAAGATTTTTGCCAACAGCAGTGCAATTAAAAACAGTAAACTAGGATGCTCACTAATGGCTTCTTTAATCGCCAGATCACCAGAACCTAAAGCTTGTGGCAGCAACAGCGCCACAAACGAAGTAATCACACCCGCAATCAGCAGCCTATAAATTAACGGCCATTGCTGACCTGTCGCGGTTACTTTTAGCAGTGAATAGTTAAACAACGCAGCGACACAGCCTAAGGCAAGGCCGCCAATCAGCAAAATAGGATATTGATCCAGTGGAATATGAATGACATTAATCAATTCATATTCATGAATATTACCAAACACTAATTGACTGGATACCGCGCCGCAAATGGCTGAAAGCATGATAGGGAAGAAATAATGGATTTTGTATTCGCGTACAATCACTTCAAATACAAATAATACCGCAGCAAGCGGTGCATTGAAGGTTGCAGCAATGCCAGCGGCAATACCGCTGGCACACATAATGCGCACGCTATTGTCTGGTAATGAAAACTTCTCGGCCATAACACTGGCACTTACCGCACCTAAGTGAATTGCAGGGCCTTCTTTACCGACTGAAAAATTAGCCATTAAGGCGATTAATGCTTGAAAAAACTGTCCAGCAGCAGATTGAAGCGGTACCTTACCGTAATGTAATTTGAATCGGTGAAGTACATAGGCAATCCCCATGCGCCGATAGCGTTTTGAGCCCAATAAAGACAGTAGCCAAATGAGTAATGCGCCGATTATCGGTAAGTAAGATCGCCAATTAGTTAAGGTTGAGCTTAAGGTTAAGCTATCTGAATGCAGGTATTGATCTGCCCACACTAAGCTTAAACGGAATAAGATAATCACCACAGAAGCTATGATGGCAAACAGCAGCGCCAGTGCACAAAGTTGCACACTAATTTTAGCCTGAGATAACTTATCTCTAAATTCGTTACGTAGATATTTGCGCGTCGTTCTTTTGGCGTGAATAATAGCGGCTTTATTTATCTTAAATCGCACGGTTTGACTCTAAGGCCTGTTGATATGTTAAGGGTGTTTTGTGCAGCTGTTTATTGATCGTTTGATAACGCGCTAGTGTCATGTTATTACTCTCCATCAATAGGACTAACCGCTTAATACATGCTGGCTGCATATCTGATTTAACACAGTTAATAGGCTAAAAAGGGTTATTGGGCTCGCTAAATATTAGCATTATAACCTTGTGTCGTACGGGTATGATTTGCACAAAACGTTAACTAGGGCACAAAAATAAACCCAAGAAAAATATGCTTCGCCAAGCATACTGTATTTTATTAAAAGGTTGTAACTTAATGTTAAATTATCACCGTTGGTTAGATAGACTGCAAGTTTTAGAACGTAAAAATAGGACATCAAGCATATACTTGATTGGTTTAATGTTAGTGTGTTTTTTATTGGGAGCAATAAGTTTTAATTTATGGCTTTCATTTGCCCCAGAGGCTACGCCGAATAGTGCCAGTGGCAAGCGTAAACTGTTACAACAACTGGAGGAACAGGCGCAAGTGCTTGCCAGTCGTAATTTAGCATTAAGTATTGCTGAAAATGCCAATAAAGAAATGCAAGATATGTTTAGCCAACAATTATCAGATCAAAAAGCGTTAGAGAAAGAATTAGCGTTTTATCGCAGTATAATGGTGACTGATTCTGGTGTTGAAGGCGTGTCTATTCATGGGGTGGAATTAGCCCAGGGTGTGACGGCTGGTCAATATCAATTGCGATTAATTCTCACTCAGTTGCAAAAACACCAAGTTAAAGTGAAGACGAGTGCGACGGTATTGTTGCTGGGTACACAAAATGATCAGCCAGCTGAGCTGTCTTTGAGCAAATTAATCAATAAAAAACTGGATTTTGAATTTAATTATTTTCAAATTATAGATAACAATTTTGAACTTCCAGTGGGATTTAATCTTCAACGAATCATGGTCAAAGTGAAGGTGGCTGCTCGTCGTGGTGTCAAAGGTGGCGAGATTGAGCAAGTCTATAATGTACCAGAGCTGTTGATGGGTGAAAAAGAACTGCGGGTAATACTTGAACAAAATAGTCAGGTAAAGGATAATTCTCTGCAGAAACCGAAGTAAGAGGTAGTAATGACTGAACAAGTTGATACAGCAATGCCGATCCAATTTACCGATGCGGCGGCGATAAAAGTAAAAGGTCTGTTAGAAGAAGAACAGAATCCTGAATTAAAACTGCGTGTGTATGTAACAGGTGGTGGTTGCTCTGGTTTTCAGTATGGCTTTACATTCGATGAGAAAGTCAACGAAGGTGATTTCACCATTGAGAAACAAGGTGTGCAATTGGTTGTTGATCCAATGAGTCTTCAGTACCTTGTTGGTGGTGAAGTCGATTATACATCGGGTCTTGAAGGTTCACGTTTTTTTGTTAAAAATCCTAATGCGACCACAACATGTGGCTGCGGAGCGAGTTTCTCGGTGTAATGCGCGTTATTACAGTGATTAACCTGTCTGGGGACATGTAATCGAATAGCTAACAAAAAGCCGTCTTTCGACGGCTTTTTTGATGTCTATAGTGTACCGATACACCCACAACTAACTGCTCATAATATTAAAATTCATCCGCGGTTTAAACCACGCCTTCACTTTTGCATTAAAGCTAATCCACACTTGAATGATCCCCAGCGCAATAAGCACAGAGTAGATAACCCAATCAGCAACAACGGTTTGAAACAAACCAAAATCAAACGTGGTTGGACCGGCAACTAAATTGTCGGGGTCATACATAATGATTGGCAGTACGCTATATAACAAAAGTTGCAGTACGCAATACACCCGCAGAAGATATAAGCCTGCTTTTTGGCGGCCGATTATTGCGAGCACCATCATTAAGGTTAATATGCATAGCATTGCACTTAACTCAGACAAGGAGTTGGCAGCATATAGCCCGCTGATGGCCGACAAGGTATAAACGATCATCAAGCCAATTAGCCGTTTTGGTAAATGTGGCTTTGCAACGCTGTGAGCCTGGTCTGCGTGGTTGGTTTCAGAGTTGGTATCGGTCATCACAATTAATGCTTTTGTTGTTTCTTTGGCAAAATTCGTTCATTCATTTCAAAAGGAGGAACCACAACACCTAAGTCTTCTTGAACGGGGAAAACCGCGATAAATAAGTCATCATCTTCCATACCGCTTACCCAACGCTCTTGAAACTCGTCAAGTGGAATCGCTAATGGCTCGCAGTCCTTCCATTCATCAACAGCCCATAGTGCGGCAGTCTCTTCAGATGGCCACATTGGAATACAGTCTTCATCTTCAGTGGTCAGCATGACACAACCATCTTGATCTTGAAGTGTCCAAATAATTTTTTCAGCTTTAATCTGATCAACCATATAATCATAACGACCTTCTGGAGTTAGATTCATTAGTTCAGATACAGTTTTGGTTTTATTGCTCATATTGACTCTCATCTTAAGTTTTGGCTTTGCTCAATTTTAAACAATTAAGCAAATTTGTGGGCATCATAACATTGAGGCCACAATTGCAAAAGTAAACCACGCATTTTGGTGTGTTTATCTCGCCTTGAAACGCCCACCTAGCACAGCAGCGCGTGACGCGCCCGTAACAGCGGGTAAGTTAGCGGGTAAATCATGGTGATAACGCATGGCTAACCAAGCAAAGGCAATGCCTTCAACCCATTTTGCATCCACACCTAACGCGCTGGTGGTAGCGACTTTATAATGGGGAACCAAGATGGCGAGTCGTTGCATTAAGGCTTTATTTAATGCTCCGCCACCACAGACAAATAATTCACCTGTCGGTGCCAGTTTATTTATGTCGTTGGCAATACTGTGGCAGGTAAGATCAAGTAGGGTAGATTGAATATCTTCTTGATCTAAATGACTATAGTCAGCGATTTGTTGCTCAAGCCAAGCTTGATTAAATAGCTCTCTACCAGTACTTTTTGGGTAAGCTAACGAAAAGTAAGAGTGCGATAATAGCTGTTTGAGTAAGTCAGGATTACTGGTTCCAGAGTCTGCCCAAGTACCATCCTCATCAAAAGGAAGGTTCAAGTTTTGTTGAATAAAGGCATCGATTAGGTTGTTACCCGGACCGGTATCGAAGCCTAATACTTGCTCACTATTACCAGGTAAATAGGTTACGTTGGCAATTCCACCTATGTTTAAAATCACTCTAGAGTGACCTTGGCGAGCAAACACTTGCTGGTGAAATGCTGGAACTAATGGTGCCCCTTGGCCGCCAAGGGCAATATCTTTACGTCTAAAGTCAGCAATGACATCTATATTAGTTTCAATAGCAATGGTATTAGGATCGCCAATTTGCAATGTAAAACCCATTTCTAAATTAGGCATATGACGCACAGTTTGTCCGTGTGACCCTATGGCTATAACCTCATCGGCAGTGACAGTTGTTTTAGCCAATAAGTGATTAACCGCTTGTGCAAACAGTTTACCAACGCTGCGATCGAGTCGACCGAGGCGGTTTATTTCATCTGTTGCAGGCTGGCATAAACGTTGTAAACCACTTAATAAATGTGCTGGTATCGCTTCGGTATGGCTGGCAACTAAAATAGGATGATCAGTTGAAAAATCAACCAACACCGCATCAACACCATCCATGCTTGTGCCTGACATTAGACCGATAAAGTATTCTGGCTTAGACATGAGGTAACTCTCTGTGAATGGCAATATTAGGCTATTAATTACTTGCCAATTGCTGTTGCTGATTTGATTTTAGCTGAGCCATCAATTGTTTACTGAGTGCCGTAAATTTATTTTTCTCTTTACGATCAATCGGCATTGATTTAGGTAAGTCGATGGTTCGTGGATTGCGATGAACGCCATTTACAATGAATTCATAATGTAAGTGAGCGCCAGTGACTCGGCCTGTTTTACCTAAGGTACCGATTATTTGGCCTTGTTTAACCGTTTCACCACGGTTTACTTTGCGCTTAGTTAAATGCAAATACTTAGTGGTGTAGGTTTCGTTGTGCTTAATGAATACATAGTTGCCATTAAACTGGTTATAACCGGCCTCAACCACTTTACCTTTACCCGCCGCTTTAATCGGTGTACCTATGGCGGCCACATAGTCTACGCCGCGGTGGGCTTTAATTTGCCCCGTTACTGGGTGCAAACGACGAGGATTAAAGTTAGAACTGACATATTTAAAGTCTACTGGCGAGCGTAAAAATGCTTTGCGCATACTACTGCCATCTTCTGAATAATATTCTCCGTCGGTATACCGTACGGCGGTGTAACGCTCCCCTTGGTTAAAAAACTCCGCGGCGAGAATATTGCCATTACGTAAAAATTGGCCATCGGCGTATTCTTGTTCAAACAATAATGAAAAATGATCACCTTTACGGATATCAAGCGCGAAATCGACGTCCCAGCCAAAGATATTGGCCAATTCCATAATGTGATTACCCGATAAACCGGCATCCGCCGCAGCATTCCAAAAGTTACTTTTAATATTGGCGGTAATAAATGAGGTACGATTTTCGATTTCTTTGGTGTTGACGGTTTCTTTGTATTGCTCATTGTGATGACTGATCACTAATGTCGATACTTTGTCCATTCGATAGGTTAATTCTTGTAATTCACCTTGGGCATTTTTACTAATGGCAATTTCTTCGCCGGGCATAATCTTGAGCAAATTCTTTTTGGCTAACGGTAATTGGGTAATGTCGTAGACGTCTTTAGCGCTGAGTCCAGCACGGCTAAATAAGCCGCCCAATGTATCGCCTTTAACAACTTCATAGTATTCAACGCTATTATCATCGTTAGCGACCTCTTGCTTTAACTTAGCTTTTTGATTAGCCACTTGCTGGTCGATATCATTGATCATACCGTCAATATCAGAACTGCTGGTTTGCAACATCGAAAGGTGTTGAGCAAAGGCTTCGTCATCTGCCGTTTCACCGCTGTTGGTATTGTCGCTGTCATCTTTTGATAGGAGTTCATCAGACTTTTCGACATCAATATTATCATTACTATTTGGTGCTGTAGGCGTGCGAAAGGCAAGTGGAATGGCATAACGCTTGTTGATTTCTATGTCGGGTTGCTCAGTTGATTGGCTCATCAATTGGGTTTGTTTAGATGCTTGAGCGTCTTCCGATGGGAACATCAGAATAAATGTCGTTAAAATCACTAATAAAGATAATGTGATTTGATGTGCTTTTGGCAGCAATGTGAATAAAGTAAGAAGCTTTGCCATTGACTCTGTTACCAATTTCTCTATCTCGTTGTTATCTGCTAAGTGTACACTCTTTCATTTGCTGTGGCTAACAAGTAACATAGAGCTCTTTATTTTTTGTGCAAGCCCTGGGAGTTGCAGTAGAGATGGCGAATTTAGATCAAGTATTGGCAGAGATTAAGCGCGGTACCGATGAGATATTACTTGAAGCGGATTTGCTTGAGAAACTGAAAGAAGGGCGTCCATTACGCATCAAGTTAGGCGCAGACCCTACCGCTCCAGATATTCACTTAGGTCATACGGTTATTTTGAACAAGATGCGTACTTTTCAAGAGTTAGGTCACGAAGTGATTTTCTTGATTGGTGACTTTACCGGTATGGTCGGCGACCCTAGCGGAAAAAACAGTACTCGTCCGCCATTGACCCGTGAGCAAGTGCTTGCTAACGCAGAAACCTACAAAGAACAGGTTTATAAAATTTTAGACCCAGCAAAAACGCGTATCGAATTCAACTCTAGCTGGTTAGAGCCATTAGGTGCCGCGGGTATGATCCGTTTAGCTTCACAGCAAACGGTTGCTCGTATGATGGAGCGTGACGATTTTAAAAAGCGCTATGCATCAGGTCAATCTATTGCGATTCATGAATTTATGTATCCTTTATTGCAAGGTTACGATTCAGTTGCATTGCAAGCCGATGTTGAATTAGGTGGAACCGATCAAAAGTTTAACCTGCTTATGGGTCGCGAACTGCAAAAGTCAGAAGGCCAAAAACCACAAACTGTTATCATGATGCCATTGCTTGAAGGTTTAGACGGCGTTAAAAAAATGTCTAAATCGGCCCATAACTATATAGGTGTGAGTGAGCCAGCTAATGAAATGTTTGGTAAAATCATGTCGATTTCAGATGATTTGATGTGGCGTTATCTTGAATTATTGTCATTCCGTCCATTAACTGAATTAGCCCAGTTTAAACTAGACGTTGAAAATGGCACTAATCCTCGCGATATCAAGATTTTATTAGCCAAAGAAATTATTGCTCGTTTCCATGATGAAGCCCAAGCAGAAGCTGCACATCAAGCGTTTATCGATCGCTTTCAAAAAGGTGCCATTCCAGATGACATCGAAGAAGTCATTTTAGAAGCCGGTGAAGGCTTAGCGATTGCTAACTTACTCAAAGATGCTGGTCTTGTTGGCTCTACATCTGATGGTATGCGGATGATCAAGCAAGGTGCGGTTAAAATGGATGGCGAAAAAGTGGAAGACAGTCGCATCAGTTTTAATGCTGGTCTTGAAGCGGTATTCCAGGTTGGTAAGCGAAAATTTGCTAAAGTTATCTTGAAATAAGTTTTACGAAATCAATAAAAAACGGCTTATTAACTAAGCCGTTTTTTTATGTCTGATACGTAATGAAATCGATATCACTGAAGCCATATAACACAGCCAATTAAAGCGCTCGCGGCGCGCAATTGACTCTGATTTTATTACTGAGCCGCAAGTTGGTCAGTCATGGTTTGATAATCCATTAAATCCATTTGCTCCACTAGGCGCTCAGTATTGCTATCAAATTTAAGGGTTGTGACACCGGGTACGGCAAGGTCGATAATCTTTCCAGGTTTACCATACTGATCGCCTGGACCGCGTAAGCGATAACTACCAATGATTACCACCAATGAGCCAGTATTAAACATGTGTTCTACGTTTAAGCGGTATTCTAATACCCCTTCATGTGCTCGTTGTAAAAACGCAATAATGTGCCGACCACCTTTGTAGGTCGTATTGGCTGTCTTATCGTAAAATACTGTTTCGCGAGAATAAAATCTACGTAAGACGGTATAATCGTGATCAGTGAGTGCTTCCATGTATTGCATCGCAAGTTGTTGTTCTCGCGGCATGTCACCAATATTGGCTTTAGTGGGAAAGCTCAATAGCAAACAGCATAATATGAAGATTATTCGCACATTAAATTCTCTTAGTTTTCAAATCAAAAGCCGGTAAAGATAAGTGCCAGCGAATAGCACTCAGACGGATGATTAGCGTACTGAACATAGCGATCAGTAATGATGTCATGCTATCCATGCCGACAAATATACTTAAGGTATAACAGATGCCTCCAACGATAGAAGCGGTTGCGTAAACTTCTGTTCGCAGCACCATTGGAATTTGTCGACATAATAAATCACGAATAATCCCGCCGCCGACGCCGGTGATTAAGCCCATGACTACCGCGACCATACCAGACAATCCCATTAGTAAGGCCTTTTCTGCGCCAATAACGGTAAATAATGCCAAACCTAATGCATCGGCTATGGGCAGTGTGCGTGCAGGTAATTTATGGGGTTTACGCACCAACACTAAGCACGCCACTACGGTCGCAAGAATGACAATAATATAATTCGGATCGCGGATCCAAAATACCGGTGTCGCGCCGATTAAGGCATCACGAATACTGCCGCCGCCAATAGCTGTAACAGATGCTAATACAATAACACCAAAAGGATCCATGCGGTGCTTACCAGCAGCTAACGCTCCCGAAAGGGCAAATACAGCGGTACCGCATAAATCAAAAAAGTAGATCCATTGACTCATTTACTTAGCTCTTTGAGATGAATTGTGAGGGCATCTACTGAAATACGGATTTCTATTACCGATAAAATCAACGAATACAATAACAGCAGTAAACTCAATCCAAACACCAATGAGCCAACTTGATTAAAGCCAACGTAAATCAAAATCATACATAACACACACAAGGCAAAACTGCTGACACCAGCTTCTTGCATTTTGCGAATAATAATAATTCGCTGGCGTAAATTTTTAATTTGATCGCCTTGTACCGGTTTTTTATCGTTACTGAGTTGACGGATCAATGCCGCTAATGAAAAAAATCGATTGGTGTAGGCCAGCAATAACAATGAAATAGCCGGAAACAGCAATGCTGGTGTGGTTAATGATACATGTAAATGGTTGAACAAAATGGCATTCCTAAACTGGTTTTCATGCAGCTAATAATTAGTTATAGAGGATTTATGTTACAAAGATATAAGCCATTTGTCGGCATAATTGACCTATGTTAACAACGAGTGGTGACATCAGGTTGTAACAGGCCTACATCAAACGCACACGAGTCCATAATCGCTAAATGATAGCCTGTTTAAAACAAGATTTATATGGTTTAAATAAATCTTAATCCGGTCCAAATAAGCGGTAGTAGCAAGGTTAGGCTGATCCAAAAAAGATTGGCTGTGTGCGTGACGGTTATGGCTTGGCTAATGTGGCGATGATCCGGCAAGGGCCCTGATTTTACTTTGGGTAAATCTACCCGAATGGTGTTGCCATTTTCAATAAATTGCTGTGGCCCGCCTAATTCTATTTTTAATAATTTAGCCGCTAATGCGTAACTCGTGTAATGGTTATTGAGCTGATCTTTATTCACTGTTGTCGATATTGGTTGTGAAAAAATAGACTTGATACCCAATTGGCCAAATTGAATGGCGATTGAGCAGTGCCAAAGTAACGTCGGGATGAAAAATATGACTCTATTTAACTGACCGACAAAACTTGAAAAAATATAAAAATGTGGATGATAAGGCGGCCAGCAATGTTGTAGTTGTCTTAACATACGCACTACTAATGTCATCGTAGCGCCTCCTATGCTGAAAAATAGTATGGTTGCTAAGGTGCCGTAAATGGGAGTAGTAAACAGTTTCTCTATGGTTGTTTTACTTAACCCCACCTCTGATAACGCTTGGGTATTTTGTCTCACCCAAGGAGCCAGAAGTTGTTTGGCCTGTTGTTTATTGCCGGTTTTTATGGCATCAACCACTTTTTGTGCCACAGGCTTAAAAGCGGAATCACATAAACAAAAATACAAGATGATCAGTTCAAAAAACCAAGGATAAGCAGCAAGGCTGAGTAAAAAGCTCACGATAATCCCGCTAGGCACAATTAAAATGAGTGTCGCTAAAATCCCTGCAATAAGTTGCTGGCTCACAGCTCGCTCTGGATGATTTACTTTGATGGCTATCAAGGTGGCTAAGCGGTTGAACCATAATAATGGCTGTAGATCTCTAGGAATGGGCGCAAATCGAGCCAAAATTAAGGCACAAAATAAAATACAACAGCTTTGCAGTAACCCGCCATCTTGGCTAAGTAATTGAGGATTAAATAATTGATTGACCATAGACACTCAATAGTTAGGCTGTTGTTAACCTTAAGGTTGCTCAGTACAGAGACCATGAGGTTATTGTCTCTGTACTGATTCTAGAAGGTTTATAGCTGTTGTAACAGTGCGATCACCATCATGGCAGAATGCAGGCCTGCTTTAATAATATAAGAGTCAAAATCAACCGGTGAGTCATTGTTGGCATTATCTGATAGAGAGCGGATAACCACAAAAGGTACTGTAAACTGGTGACAAACTTGGGCTATAGCAGCCCCTTCCATTTCACAGGCTGCCATAGTCGGAAAGTTTTCACGCATCACTTTTGTCCGTACCGGGTCGCAAATAAAGCTGTCGCCAGTACAAATTAATCCTTCTATTGCGTTAACTTCACCTAATGATGCTACAGCTTGTTTGGCCGCATTCACTAGGTTGATATCAGGCATAAATGCTGCTGGTTGCTGGGCCATTTGGCCTATTTCGTAACCAAATGCAGTGACATCTACGTCGTGGTGACGTACTTCTGATGAAATCACAATATCGCCGATAGCGAGAGAATCCACAAAACCGCCTGCAGATCCTGTGTTAATCACATGGGTTACGGCAAATTTTTCGATTAATAATGTGGTCGCGATACTGGCTGCCACTTTACCGATCCCCGAGCGAGTGACGACGACATCTTTGCCTGCAATGCTACCGCTAATAAATTCGATTCCGGCAATAGTGCTATGCACAGGCTCAATGATGGCTTGAATTAAATGAACAACTTCTGGCTCCATTGCGCCAATAATACCGATTTTCATGAGTGAACCTTAACTGAATAAGCAAATTTGAATGGCTGCTAATATATCACGAGCACGATAAATGTGTGTAAGCTGACAGTGATTTTATTGATCAATGGGTTGGTTATTTGCACCAGGGCCTCGAGTTAAAACTATTTTATTATGAGTGATTTAATTCATGGTTATTGGAGGTAACAGCTTTTTTACACCTTAATTAATTACGCCACAATAACGACAATTTAACACAGCCTGTCTCAGGATTGCCGATTAAAGCGTCATAGCTATTATTGTAGAGGCAACATCATGCAACACGATATGACTTACTATGCAAACCGCGCCAAGGCGTTAAAGCCTTTAATGCCAGTAAAAAATCCCAGTAGATAAGATTGAAAAGATTAAAGCGTTACTTGAATTCTCAGTTTCGAGCGTTAATGCTAAACCCAACAAGATACGTTTATCGCATACTGTTATGTTGACTGGAATCTAATCTCGAGTAACAAGCGACTCACACCAAACCTCCTTTATAGATTGGTATAAATGTTTACGCTTTTATTAAACTGTCCTGATGCTCAAACTTCAGTCCTTTCTTACTGACATGGGCAAAAAATTGTTCAGGCGTCATGGGTTTTGAAAAATAAAACCCTTGAAATTCTTTGCAGCCCATATCCGCCATATGTTGCGACCTAGATGTGTATTTAGCCTAAAGGATAGGGGCAGTTATTTAATGGCGCTAGTTATGCGAATGTTCTCGCTTTAGTTTTACGCATCACTTCTTTTTGTGGGTAAACGGCATCCATAACAAGCCTGTTAACCATGCATTTTGTTTCGCGTTTGGGTATTCGATTAATCCTATGTCGATATCCTCGTCTGCTTTACTGGCCTTAGCAGAATAACTACCAAATAACCGATCCCACCACACAATACTAAAACCAAAGTTAGTGTTACTTTCGGCCATCACTTGGCTGTGATGTATGCGGTGCAGTATTTGGGTTACCACTACATATCGGGCAATATGTTCCATTTTTTTAGGTAAGCGAATATTAGCGTGGTTAAAAATGGCAAATCCATTAAGCAAGATCTCAAACAGTATCACCGCCTCAGCAGGTATACCTAATATGATAATCGCTAGCGCTTTAATCCCAAGACTGGCGATGATTTCTAAGGGGTGAAAGCGCAAAGCCGTACTGCTGTCGACATGGCGATCTGCGTGGTGCACTTTATGTAAACGCCACAATAACGGTATGCGATGAAATAACCTATGTTGCCAGTAAATAAGCATGTCCAGTAACAACAGACTGCTTATAATATTGACCCAATGGGGCAGATTAACCCAGTGCAATATGCCCCATTGTTGTTGTGTGGTGTACAAGGCAAACCCAGCTAAACCCAGTGGTAATAGTAATCTTGCTACCACAGAAGCAATTATCAATAAGCCAAAATTGCCAAACCAACGAGTAACTATAGAGGCTGTTTGTGGTGTTTTGGTTAGTTTCCTTGCGGGGAATAGGCATTCTAGACTCATCATTAATGCCAGAATCGTTAAAAACACACCTAAGCGTATCGCTACCATCTCATCTATCATGTTGTTGGCTCCTTAATGGCTGATTTCTGAGTCTTTGCTCCTTTGACAAGCTGATTTTTAAGTGTGTAGTAGCCGCCATGAATGCGCGTAAAAATGGTAATGGCCCCTAAAAAGGCAAAACTATAGGCAAGTTGAGGAAAATAAGTCGGCCATAAACAAAATGCCACAAAGAAGGCGATGGTTTCGGTGCCTTCAGTTAAGCCATTTAAAAAGTAAAAGCTCTTATTGGCAAATTGTGGTCGAGGCAAGTTCAGCTTTTCAGCCGGTATGGCAAAGGCTAAAAAGCTTGAGCCTGTGCCGATGAATACGCTTAACAACACAGCTGCGGCTAAGGCGTTTTCATTAGGGTTGGCCAAGGCGAACCCTAGCGGAATGGCGGCATAAAATAAAAAATCGAGGCAAATATCCAAATAGCCACCCGCGGCACTGGTGTGTTTTTGGTGGCGAGCAAGCGCGCCATCAAGGCCATCGATCATTCGATTAAGTGCGATAAAGAACAAGGCGCCATACCAAAATTGTAATGCCAACAAGGGAACGGCCAACATGCCTAAACCGAAACCCACTAAGGTGAGCTGATCAGGGTGGACATTTTTTTTATCGAGTAACAGCACCACAGGCGCTAAAAGTGGCTTTATTACTGGGGTGATAAATCTATCTAGCATGATGTCATTCCAATTAATCTATTGATTATCGTCCAATTCTTTAACGTCGCGATTTTGTTACGTCACGGCTTATCTATATCTATATCTATAACTGTTCTACCCATATCAGTACTGCTGATTACAGTATCATTTCTCAAAGTGAAATGACTTCGCCTTGGGCTGCGTCGGCATCAGTTTGATCGTGAGTCACCATAATCGCGGGTAGCTGGTGCTGGCGTATTTGATCAAAAACGAGTTGCCTGATTTCTTGGCGTAATTGACTGTCGAGCTTACTAAAGGGTTCGTCTAATAAAATGGCTTTAGGTTGGCTAAGCAATACCCGCAGCAATGCTACTCTAGCTTGCTGGCCGCCAGATAAACTTTGTGGATTACGCTGCTCTAATCCGCCCAGACCGACTTGGGTTAATGCCTCACTAATTGCGGTTTGTCGCTGTGCTTTAGGGCTCGGCGGCATGGCAAAGCCGATGTTTCCTGCCACAGATAAATGCGGAAACAATAATGGGTCTTGATAGAGCAAACCAATATGGCGTAAATGACTGGCTGTCGTAGTGATATTTTGGCCGTTTAAATGCAATTGTCCTTCAGCACTAAAACCCGCTGGTAACATGCCAGTTAACCAGTTTAATAACGTCGATTTTCCGCTACCAGATGGTCCCATAATCGTCAGTATTTCACCGCCACGAATGGTTGCACTTAATGATAATAAGCCTTGTTGCTGACGACGCAAGATCAGCCCATCAATGGTAAGAACTGATGCTGTAGTTGTACTTGAGCTTTTGGCTGTACTGGCGAATGTTTGCATTATTATCCTTGTTGGTGGCGCTTGCTTAACATTTTGGTAATCATTTTTGGCAATAACCAAGCTAATAAAAAACCTAAAGCGGGGAGGATCATTTGCATTAACGCATATACGGCACTGATCCTGCGGCTTCCTCCATTGGCGAGTGCAACCGCTTCGGTGGTAATGGTGTTAATTCGCCCGCCACCGGTGAGCAAAGTGGGTAAGTATTGACTAAAGCTAATGGCTAAACCAAGCGCGCAAGCAATGAATATTGGCCCAATTAACATGGGCAGTTTAATCCTAAAAAAGATTTTCGCTTTGGTCGCACCAAGACTGGCGGCAACAATACTAAAGCGTGGGTCTAAACGTCGATAGCTGCTAGCCAGTGATAAAAACACATAAGGTAATACAAACAACAAATGGGCCAGTACCACATTGATAAAGGTATGCTGACTGTTGACTTGCTCAAGTAACCACACCAGACCAAATAAAAACGCGATGCTTGGAATAAGCAAAGGCAGATAAATTAATACACTCCCCAGTAGCGATAGCGATTTTCCGCTGTGCTGCTCCGCTTCTAAAGTGAGTAAGGTTAAGCTTATCGCTAGGGCTGTGGCGCAAAGGGCAATCAGTACCGTGTCGATAAGTGGCGTGTGCATTTGTTGTAATGCCGTTTGCCAATGCAGCATGACAACTTGTTGCGGCAAGGCATCAGGGAAATGCCAGAAACCAGCAAAAGACCACAGTAGCATTCCCACTAATGCCAAACCTATGATGGCCATCATTAAGGCGGTGATCACATGGGTTATCTTTTGGATGATGGCGCCGCCGTAATCGCGCCGGCCATTGGTTAACATCGATTTAGCGAATTGACACACTAAGCCTTCTAGTAGCCACCAGCAGGCTAATACGAATAAGGTGAGTTGAATTTGTAATATTGCCCCTGCTGATGCTTTAATCCGTAGGCTTAAATCCACATCATGAAACCACTGCATAATCGCTACAGCCAATGTCGGTGGGTTGTTAGGGCCTAAAATTAAGGGGATTTCGACGCTAGCACTGGCGTAGGCCATTACTGCAAATATTGGTAAGCGTAAGTGAGGATAGAGGCTTGGCAACACCACTTTAAAAAATGCGGTTATTGGGCAATAACCTAAGCTCAATGCCACTTTATGTTGTGCCCGCAATGTTTGCCCAAGATCGGGTTGCGCTAACGCGCCCAGCGCCATCAGCAATAAAAAAGGCAGCTCTTTTAATGTTAGGCCAAGAATAATACTCAGCCCCATCGCATCGTGTGGGTATAACCAGTCGGGTGGCGCATTCCAACCACTTAACCAAGGTGAGACTAAGCGCGATATCATGCCCGACGGGGTGATAAGAAATCCAATAGCAATGGCCGCCGCGGCATGAGGGATAACAAGGATTGGCCCTAAAAGCCGTTGAATATAACCCAGCCAAGGACTGGTAAAGTAACTTGCTAGGATAAGTATCGTGATCAAAAAGGCTAAGAAGGTGCTGACAAAGCTGGTGCCGATGCCCAATAACGCCATGTGACCAATACCCGGTGTTTGCCATAATTGGCTAAAACCATTCAAGCTCAACGAGGTTTGATCTAATGCTGGGATCCAACCAAATGCAGGCAACATTACGCCAATCAAGCCACCCATTACCGGAATAACTAACAATGCCATCATGATGAATGGACTGATGCGTACAATAGGATTAAACAACCTGGCTACCGTGCTCATTGCATCACTCCATAGCGTTGTAACCATAGCTTTGCAATCACTTTACTCCAGCTTGGATCTGGCTCGCTCAACGCTGGGCTGATTGCTTGGTTAGCGATAGTTGCACTGGGATGTGACTGAGCGGATGGATTAAACCAGACTTGTTGCTCGGCAGTCAGCTTAGATGTTGCCAATACGCTGATGTCGCCCCATACACTGGGTTGTTGTTTTTTTGCTTGTGCTTGTGGGCTAAGTAAAAAATTGACGAGCAGTTTAGCGCTATTAGCGTGAGCAGCATTATAGGGGATGGCGATAAAATGGACATTACTCAAGCTGCCATCTTGCATACGATAGCTGCGGCTACTGTCGGGTAATTCAAAACGCGCCACTGCCGCCGGAATTTCAGCAGCTGAAAAGGTAAATGCTAGGGCAAGTTCGCCATCGCCGATTAAACGACGTAATTCCATGCCGCTGGACATAAAGTGGCGGCCTTTGCGCCATAAATACGGGTGTAACTCATCTAAATATTGCCACAAGACCGGCAATAACAGAGCTTGGCTTTGTGCCGTGGCAGGTTGATAAAGTCGATTTTTGATTGCCTCAGGTTGAGCGTTATTCAGTACAATCAGGGCATACTTTAAAAAGCTGGTGGCCAAAAAGTCTGGTGGCTTAGGGTAGGTGAACCTGCCTGGATGTTGTTTGACCCATTCGCTTAATTGTTGCAAGGTTTGCGGTGGTGATTGTGTCGCTAGGGTGTCGTAATAAAAAGTCAGCGCAGCTTTACCCCATGGCGCTTCCATGCCTTGTGTTGGTACGCCAAAGTCGCGGGTCATTGCTGGGTTGTTGTCTGGGTCAGTTAAGCTAAAGTTGGGTAATTGTGCGACCCAGTTTGGCGCAAGGAGTTGATGCTTGGCCATGGCGGCAAAGTTTTCACCGTTAATCCACACTAAATCGACTTGGCCTTGAGTGTTATTACCTGCTGACTTTTCTGCTAATACTCGACTGACCGCTTCGCTGGTGTCGGTGAGCTTTACATGGTGTAAATTGATCTGATACTGCTGCTTAACTTGCTTGGCAACCCACTGAATATAACGATTGATTTGTGGATCGCCGCCCCAAGCATGAAAGTATACGTCTTGGTTTATTCCACGAGCTTCAATATCTGACCATGTTGCTGAACCAGTGGTTTTGGCATCAGCTTCACCAGTCCAAAGACTGGCGCATACACTGATAATTAACGCCGTTGTGGCAATGATATGCACTATAGGTTTAGGTGTTTTGCTGAATAACATCCACTTAGCGAACCGCATTTAATGACCAGTCATAATCTAAAAAATCGATATTCAATTGCTGTTTTTCTGCCGCAGTTTGAAGTGCCGGACTGAGTTTTAGCCCACTAGGATAGAGTAATAAAAATGCATCAACAGAATCAGCTCCGCCAAAGCCTTTGGTAAAATCGTCGCCATACCATTTAAAAATTGCAGATAAATAGACTGTGTCGCCTTTGGCGTAGTTGCGGCTGCTATCGGCAAGGAAACGTTGGGTTTGTGCATCGAGTTGCATGTCGAGTTTAGCGCCAGTGTAAGCTTCTTCGCGTAGTGCAGGGCAACCAATGCTGGCACAATTTACCGCAAAATGAATTCTAGGATCATTGTAACGATCGCTGCCGCGGATCAGTTTATGCTCAATATCATTGAGACTGCGGGTTTTACCCAGTAATGGGATAAAACTCTTGTCCCATGGTGAGCTGAAAAATCCACCTAAGTCTTTGATTGAGTCGATATCAGGGTACTTGGTTAAGATTAGTTCAACTGTCCAGGCGTTGTAAGCATTGATGAGCATCGCCAGTTGTGCCGGCTTATCCCAAGCATCAAATTGAGTTTGAGTAATTTGACCGAGTTGTTTGAGATACAGGGTCAATATCGCTCGGTCTTGCTGCATGGCGGCGTAGTCTATCGCGCTACTGTGACCTTGGTTTATCGGCTTAACATGACGGCTGAGTAATGTATTCCAGTTATCGTGTAGCGCCATGATCTGGTTATCTAGTGTATTGTTATCAGTAGCTTGGTTGTTGCTCGCCTGACTAATAGCCGGACTCTTTATAGCAGAAATAACGTCAGACTGATCCACTGCCGCAATAGCCGCATGACTAGCAAGCAAACTCAGCAATAAACCGACAGTCAGCATAAACGATTGAGCATATCGCGTTAATCTTTTCATTATCTGAGACCTATTCTTGTTATATAGAGTCACTTTATAACAGCCATTATCGAGAGTTATGTTCTAAGAATCGTCATCAGAACGATTATTTAAGGCCTATAACCTAAGGCCCATTTTCATAAACCCAAGTGATTACTCAGTAGGGTTAGCCACGACGCCAAGTGTGGTATTTTTCTAACCAGCGCAGCAAAGTTGCTGGAGCATGGTTTCGCTTCCATTCACCAGCGGCGTACTTGTTGCCTTCGGCCCATGTTGGGTAGCTGTGAATTGTGCCCAAAATCTTATTCAGTCCCAAGCCGTGTTTCATTGCCAACACAAATTCTGCAATTAAATCGCCAGCGTGTTCTGATACCACGGTCACGCCTAAGATTTATCTTTACCTTTAGGGGTAATCACTTTAATAAACCCTTGGGTGGCACTGTCGGTAATGGCACGATCAAGTTCAGCAAAATCAAAGCGAGTTACTTCGTAATCAATGCCTTGCTGCTGGGCTTCGTATTCATTTATACCCACTCGAGCCACTTCTGGATCGATAAAGGTGGTCCACGGGATCACGCGGTAATCGACTTTGAATTTTTTCAAATGACCAAACAGTCCATTGACTGCCGCATACCAGCCTTGATGCGCTGCCACGTGAGTAAATTGATACGGGCCAACAATATCGCCTGCCGCATAGACATTTGGGTATAAGGTTTCTAAGTATTCATTGGTGACGATAGTGCGCTTTGTCTCAATGCCTAGCTCTTCCAAACCGTAACCGCTTAAGCGGGCACTGCGACCGACGGCACATAATAGCTGGTCGTACTCTAAAGCTAATTCTTGCTGTCGATGCTCAACGATAAGGTACTTTTTACCATCGCGTAGTTCACAGCGCAGTGCTTGATGGGAGGTTAAAATATTCACACCACTTTTTTGTAAGGCTTGGGTGGCAAACTCTGACACTTCACGATCTTCTTTGATCATGATGCGCTCAGCCATTTCAACTTGAGTGACTTGCGATCCTAAACGGGCAAAGCTTTGCGCCAGTTCAGAACCAATAGGGCCGCCACCTAATACCACCAATTTTTGCGGCGCAGTGTCGAGTTTGGCAAATTCGTCCCACAAGGTATCACTGGTGACATAGCCGACTTCTTCTATGCCTGGTAACGGTGGCACAAACGGGCTAGCACCTGTTGCGATGACAATACTGCGCGCGGTTAAGCGGCTAGTGTTACCGTCAGGGTGGCTAATTTCTACTGTCCATGGGTCGACTAATTTTCCGTAGCCTTTGACGACGTCGACACCTAAATTGGTGTAACGCTCAATGCTGTCGTGGGGAGCAATATCGGCCACCACTTGATGCACGCGCGCCATGACTTTTTTAAAAGAAAACTCAGGTGTCGTGTCTTCTAGGCCGTAATGATGGGCGTTTCTTATTTGCTTAGCAATTTTAGCGCTTTTAATAATCGCTTTACTGGGCACACAGCCATAGTTTAAGCAGTCGCCGCCCATTTCTCCGGCTTCAATTAAGGTTACTTTTGCTTTTACTGCGGCAGCAATATAGCTAGTAACTAGGCCTCCGGCACCTGCACCAATTACAATTAAGTTGCGATCAAACTTAGCGGGTTTAGTCCATTGACTGTATACGCGGCGTTTTTTAATGGTATTGACTATCGCTTTAGCAATAAGAGGGAATAAGCCTAATAGTGCAAATGATATAATCAGATTAAACGATAAAATGTTCGTTAAGCTGTCAATTTGCGCCAGCTGAGTACCGGCATTAACGTATACAAAGGTGCCCAAAAACATACCAATCTGGCTAACCCAGTAAAAGGTCCACGATTTAAATGAAGTGACGCCCATCAATAAATTAATCATGAAAAATGGGAATATGGGCACTAAGCGTAAGGTGAATAAATAAAAGCCCCCCTCTGTTTCAATGCCTTTATCAATCGCCGCTAAACGTTCAGGGAAGCGCTTTTTGATTGAGTCGCGCAATAAGTAGCGTGAGACTAAAAAGGCCAATAATGCGCCAATACTTGAAGCAAACGAAGCAATAATCAACCCTTCAACAATACCAAATAGTGCTCCAGAGGCAATGGTGAGAATGGCTGCGCCGGGAAGAGACAATGCTGTCACAGTTACATACAGTATAAAGAATCCGCCAATAACTAATAATGGCGATTGCTCGCGCCATTGGTGGAAATCATTCATCGAGGCTTTTAAGCCTTCTAAGGTCAGTAAATGATGCAAGTCGAAGTAGAAAAACAGTACTACTAATAATGTAGCAATGAGTAATAGGATAATTTTTTTAATCATAAACAGTCGCCTTAAAATGAATGTTGCAAGGTAAGCGTGGCGTTAACAGGTAGCTCAGGGAAAACCAAGGTTGAGCCAAAATAACCGCCTTCAAATACAGGGCGCCAGTTGTTTTGATTGGTCACATTATTCACGTCCAGCCTTAAGCTTGTTTGCGGTGTAAAGTCATAGCGAGTGTTGATATTAAGCGTGTATTGATCGCGGATGTACACAGTCGCTAAAAAATCTAATGGGTAACTCTTGGTATATAGACCGGAGAAACCTGCTTGCCATTTTTCGGTAATGGCAATACCACCATTAATTGTCAATGTCTGCTCAGGCAAGCCTTGAACTCGACGATTTGATGGTGCAAATGAGGCAAAGTTTGGCGCTCCAATTCCAGTGCCTTGGATGATATCCGGGCGCGAGTTGTCAAAGCTGTCGGCCACTTGCACTGTGTCTTGGCTACTTGCTGAGTCATCATAGCGAGCGTCTAAATAGCTGTAACCTGCGCTAAACCAATATGGATCGGCATCAAAAAAGGCTTGTGCCTCAAATCCCTTGGTGCGAATGCCGGTATTGCTGCCATCTCGATTACGCAGGCTGCGTTTTTGATCAAACACAGCGGCATCGACATACCAAGCGCTGTCTGTTGGTGAGTATTTTATACCGACTTCATTAAGGGTATTTTCAGTGGCAAAGTTTTGACGACTAATTTGGTTGTTTGCACCTAAGGTATTACCACCACCCATGCTGTTTGAGGTTGATTCATTATAGCTAGCGCTGGCATAGGTAGTGATAGCATCGGTGAGTTTATAGCTGAGACTAATTTGTCCAGACTCTAGCATTTCATGAATAGAATCGCTGGCCGCAATTTGACCTTGTGGCGCAATAGGATCGCGTGCCTGGACATCATAAAAATCAGCTCGATAACCTATGCTGGTCGAAAACTTATCAGTCCATTGACTGTTGTGTTGGATCGCCAAGCCGGTTTGCCAACTGCTGGAGTCTGTGGTGTCAGACAATGAAAAGTCGCCAGTGCCATCACCGTTGGTATCGTATTGGGCTCCGGGTGACACAAACACACCTGGGCGTAGCTCAACTAGCCTTGCTTGCTGCTCAGCAGTCAGTGGAATACGGCGGTTTTCAATTGGACCCGTCAAGTCGATAGGTAAGTCTGCTTCGGTGGTAAATTGGCTGTAACCTAACACTTTGTTGTAGCGAATATCCACCGCAGTAATGGTACTTTGACTGTCATTCCATTGATAGGCTAATTCAAGGCGGTTTTGGGCTGTGTCAGCACCATCAATGATTTCAACAAAACTGTTTTGAGCGATTTCTTCACGTTCTAAATGCTGATAATAAGTAATGTTTTTAAGAGTAGCGTTATCACTAAGTTGGCGCACATATGTGCTGTGCAGCAAAAAGGTTTGTGCGTCGTTAGTGTTATCGGGATCGGTTAATACTTGGCTGCGATCTATCTCAACTAAGCCGGTTGGCGATACGATGGCATTGGCTCCAGCAATAGTACTGCCATTAGGTTGAACACCTTGACCAGTAATATATAAACCGTTGTCGATTAATGCTTGAGTAGGGCGATTAATCCCCGCGTTGTCGGTAAATTCAACATCATAGTATTCGACGTTAATATCCCAAGTACTGACATCGTCGGGCAGTAATCGAAATGCCACAAAAATACTGTCACTTTTAAAGCCTGAGTAATCGTAATAGCTGCCGTTATCTATGTGTTCAGCGCTTAAACGTATGCCACTTTGGTTGGCGACTAGGTCTGTGGCGACATCTAATTGAGCGCGATAATGGTCCCAACTGCCACCCGATGCCGTGATCTTGCCAAATTTACTGTCAGTTGGCGCAGTTTTCGAATGTAAATTAACAAAACCACCGTTGCGTTGACTGGTACCGAGTAGCACTGGTGGTGCACCTTTGACTACATCAATTTGCTCTACTGCATTAAATGACATGGGAATCCCAAAGCCGTTATTACCGGCCTGGCGACGAACACCATCTTGGTACAGTTCACCTAATTGACCGCGAATGGTTGGCAAACTCGATGCACCGAAGCCGCTGGCTGAATAACTGTTAGGGCTGACTTTTTGAATGTCTGATAAATCAGTGATATTAAGCTGTTCAATCATTTCACTGGTGATAGGCGTGACCGAGCGGGCAATATCTTTTAATGCTATGCCATCCCCAAAGGGGCCGTTGATCTTAGTGTTTTTAGGTGACATGCCTTTATCGTTAATCGCTTTACCTGATACTTGAATCACTTCGATAGTGGAAGTGTCTTCAGCTGCAGTTGTCAAAGATGAATACAAGGCTAGGCTAACCGCTAGCGCGATAAGTGAACGATTTTGATGGCGATGAGTAGGCATAATATTTTCTGCTGTGATGAATATGGTTAAAGAGACCTTCCAATTAACTTTTTTGTTTCAACCATGTTATGCCTATTTTTATAGGCTTAGGTCTAAATGGCATAGATGTCAGTGCAACATAGTTGCGCGTTACTCGGTCAATCAGTGGCAAATGCGATTTTTGATTAAAAAGTCAGTTTAGCCTATTAAAAGCTCATTAGTTTTAGATAGATACCACTTTATTATTATTTTTTAAGGAATGATGATGCAAACAACACTTAGCGGCGATGTTCAACGCAAATTGCAATGGTCATTACTGGCTTTACGTTTAGGCGTATTTTTGGTGATGCTAGTGTGGACATTGGATAAGTTTGTTAATCCTGGCCATAGCATGAAGATATTTGAAAAGTTTTATGGCATTAGCGGCATGAATGAAGTTGCCGCCTATATTATGGGCGCACTGCAATTAACCTTAGTATTTGCGTTTGTATTGGGGTTTAAAAAGCGTATTACTTACGGGATTATCTTTCTCATGCACGGCGCTTCAACCTTGTCGGCATTTAATCAATATTTTGATGCGTTTAATAACTTATTGTTTTTTGCTGCATGGCCAATGTGGGCCGCGTGTTTTGCGCTATACATGTTAAGAGATGAAGATACTAAGTTTACTGTGCAATAAATGACTAACCGATTTTAGGCACAAAAAGGCCGGCTAAATATATTTAGCCGGCCTTTTTATTGGCTGCTCAATGTTAAACTCGAATACAAAACACCAACCTTGAGGCTTAAGCACTCAAGGTCATGCTGTCAATTTTGGGTATTATTTGGCGTAACGATTACGAATAACCAAAAAGCTAAATAACACCACAATTACCATTTGCGTACTTAAGCCTTGCCATGTCGACGCTATACCTAACCAGCTAATCGATACATCTAAAGGGAAGGGCGTAAGGCTAATTACCGCAGCTTCTTGTAATGCTGAAATACCTTTGCCTGCCAAGATAAACGCTAGCACCAGCATGAAGTATGAACTCACCGCAAAGAAGCGGGCTAATGGCAATTTAACTGAGTAGCGCATCATTAACCAAGCAATCACAGCTAAAATAGCCATACCGGCTAGCAAGCCGTAAACCAGGTAACTGACTTGTTCATTACTGCTATCAGAGCCTATGGCTTGAGTCAGTAATGACTGATAGAACAAAATGGTTTCAAAGACTTCACGATAGACCGAAATAAACGCAAGCCCTGTGAGACCCCATAAGGTACCAGTGTTTAAATGACGATCAACATTATTTTTAATGTAACTTTGCCATTTGGAACCTTGGGTTTTACTGTGCATCCAATAACCGACATAGAACAACACCAGAGCAGCCATTAATGCGGCGCCGCCTTCCATTAACTCCCTCGATGCGCCGCTAATGCTAATCAGATTATCTGCCGCCCACCAGGTTAATACTCCCGCAGCGAGTGCCGATATCCAACCAAAATGAACAAATTTAATCGCATCATGGCGCTCGGTTTTAATTAACACTGTCATTAAGGCAATGATCACCAACAGTGCTTCTAAACCTTCGCGCAATAGAATAATTAATGCCGCCGAAAACATGGCATTATTTGATAACGATTGGCCTGTTAATACAGTGTCAGCTTGATTAAGCTGAGTCATTATACTGGCAAACTCTTGATTAATCTGTGTGGTTTGGCCTGGTACTTTCAGTAAGTTTCTAAAGTTAAGCAGTTGGCTCTCGATCGATTTTCGTAAACTACTGTCATGAGCATCTAAGGTATTTTCAATTAACTCAAATCCATCTAAGTATGCACTTACCGCCAAGGTTTGTGCTTGCGCTAACTCATTGGCGTGATAAGCCTCTACTGCAGCTTGCAAGTTTGTGCGTGCAGTTGAAATCGGCGACTCGGCGTGTTGAAACAGTAATTCAGGTTGTGAGCGTAATAACTCAAGTTGGCTACGATCAATGCCGACATCTTGCTGAAGTAATTGTATTGGATTGTTATTGACCCATTGTTGTAATTCAACATTAGTATCATGTTTGCTATGTTCAGTTGCCGTGGCCGTTGGCTCAAATGCTAAGCTGCCAACATAGAAAGCCAGTGACCAACGTTGTTGATCATTTAACTCACTAAAAGCCCGCATCGCGCTGCCATCTAAACCATCAGAAATGGCGTCATACAGTCCCAGTAACGAACGATTTAACGCCCGTTCTTGGTCGGTGAAATTGGTTGGTTCAGGTGCTAATGATTTGGCTAATGGCCCATTGCCTTGGCCTAAATCACCGTGACAGCTTGAGCAATTTTCGATAAACAATTGCTGAACATGATCTTTGGTTAATAGCTGTGATGGCAATATTAAGGCCGGAGACTGGCTTAATAACTGTTGGCGGATTTGTTGGCTAAATCCTTGAATAACAGCCAGTGGCGCTTTGTCTTCAATGGCTTGTTGTAATTGCAATGCATCTGTCATTACTGAATTTTGCATATCATTCGCGAGCAGGTTGGTTTTTTCAATAATAATGCTGGCAAATTGCTGCATTTCAGCAAATTCATCAGGATTAGTAATATTACCTGCTGTAACTGCTTCTGAGTAATCCACCCCAATATATTCAGCTAACTGGAGAATTTGTCGTGTTTGTTTGACAATATCGTCAGATGTCATTGCCGGGCTCTGCGCCCATAGCGTCGTTGAAAAAATCGCACTAATAGCAAGCAATAGGCATCGATTGAAGGATGAGTTGAGCCATTGCCGTCTTAACGTCAAGCTGTTTAAGAAAGTATTCAAGGTATTGCCCCAATAGGAATAAAAGAATTATTCTCTAAAATAAACCAAGTAAATGATAATGATTTGTATTCTACTTATTTGTTAGTAGCTTATCAATCACTGTGAAAGCTTGTTGGTGAGGCTGGTGAGTATTAATTCAGTTTATTTGCGCAAGTATGATCTGATTTAAGGGTGAGGAAATGATTCTGCAATAAATTTTTTTTATTATAGTCACTAAAACATTGAGTTATGATTAGTTGCTGTGCAGTATTCATTATTACTGTTTGGTATAAGTCACATTCATTTAAGATAATAAACGGTGTGGTAATCGTCCTTTATCTTGCCGTCTGCGTTATCTGGCCATTTATCCGATTTGAATCTGGCTCGGGTTAGCTATAATGAGCAAAATAAGATTATTCTGTTTATTATAGCTATTCTGACGAGATGTTTTGATAACACACAGGCCGATAATGACGAGTTATATAAGAGCAGGTAGACAATGACTACCCCAGCAAGCGCTCCAATTTATGGTGATCTTAGTTTGATCGACATAGGCATGGATTTATTTATTGAAATTCATTTTGCCAATGGCAAAACCGTCCAATCACGTTCGAGTATGATTGGTTATCAACTTGGGCGTTTTATCTTAATTGAGTATCCAAACAAAGGTCTTTCTGAGGCTTATCAGCATATGCTAGTGAATGCTGAAATTGTTGTAAGAGCCATGACCAATAGCGGCTTTAAAGACATCATTGCGTTTAAGTCATCTATTTTATCTATCGTTAATCAACCGATTAAGATGTTATGTCTCAGTGTTCCGAAAATCATCATTAAGAAAAAGTTACGCGATCAGCTCAGAGTTAATATTGAACAAGATGCATTTGTTATTCACAATGACGCTAAAGTGAGCGCCAAAATGGTTGATTTTTCATTTTCGGGGTGTTTGCTAACCTTAGACGCCAACGCGGCAAGTTTTGCCGAAGGCGAGCAAATACACGTGTCTATTTCGATCACTACTGAACTTTCTGGCATTTTATCTGGCAGTGCGGTAAAAGTTAAAAATGTTGAAGGGCTATTACACGTGGGGATCAAATTTTCAGATGATAATTCGTTATTAAAAGACAATATCTTCAGCTATTTTTTAGTTAATTCGACTCGACACTCATAATCAACAGTGAGTTATAGTAAAAAATAAACTAAAAAAAAGCGCATCATAAGATGCGCAAAAATTCACAAGCAAACACGTTATAACAGCTTGTTATTATCAAGCTAACCTAGAATGTCTATCCTGTTAGGCTAGCAAGCTATTAATCTAAATAGTTTAAAATCCCTAATGCCGCGTCTCGACCTTCTGCAATCGCTGTCACGACTAAGTCAGAGCCTCGAACCATATCTCCGCCAGCAAACACTTTTGGATTGGTGGTTTGAAACGGGTTGTCATCTGTTTTATTGGCTTTCACTAGGCCCCATTCATTGGTTTCGATACCAAAATCACTAAACCATGCGGCAGGGCTAGCTTGGAAACCAAAGGCAATAATCAGCGCATCAGTTGCTAACACTTGCTCACTACCTGGAATGATTTCAGCGCGTTGACGTCCGCTGGCATCAGCTTCGCCCATTCGGGTTTCAACGCACTCAATCCCGACCACTTGACCGTTTTCAGCTTTAATGGCCACAGGTTGACGATTAAATAAGAAATTAACGCCTTCCTCGCGAGCATTTTGTACTTCACGACGTGAACCCGGCATGTTGGCTTCGTCACGGCGATAAGCACATGTCACGCTTTTAGCTCCTTGACGAACGGCTGTTCGTAAACAGTCCATTGCAGTATCACCGCCGCCTAGCACCACGACATCTTTACCTTCAAGGCTTAGATACGGTGTCGCTTCGTCTTGAGTACCCATAATGTGATGAGTATTACCAATAAGATACGGCAGGGCTTGGATCACGCCTTGGGCATCTTCATTAGGCAGTTTTGCTTTCATGGCGGTGTAAGTACCCATACCTAAGAATACAGAATCGTATTCATCTAACAGGCTTTGGAAGCTCACATCTTTTCCGACAGTGACACCCATTTTGAATTTGATGCCCATACCTTCAAGCACTGAGCGACGTGTCGCCATGACCTCTTTATCAAGCTTAAATGACGGTATGCCGTAAGTGAGCAAACCACCAATTTGTGGATACTTGTCATACACTACTGTTTGCACACCATTGCGTGCCAGAATATCAGCACAACCAAGACCTGCAGGACCCGCTCCAATGATGGCAACACGCTCTTTACGAGGAGTCACTTGAGTCATGTTTGGGCGCCAACCTTGTGATATGGCAGTATCGGTAATGTATTTTTCAACACTACCAATAGTCACAGCACCAAAGTCATCGTTTAAGGTACAGGCACCTTCACATAAGCGGTCTTGAGGGCACACTCGGCCACAAATTTCTGGCAGCGTATTGGTTTCATGCACCAAGTCTGCCGCCTCCATAATCCGGCCTTCTTCTGCCAGTTTTAACCAGTTTGGAATGTAGTTATGCAGTGGGCATTTCCATTCGCAATACGGGTTACCACAGTCCAGACAACGATCGGCTTGCTGCTTGACTTCTGGTTGTGTAAACGGCTGATAAATTTCAATAAATTGTGTGGCACGTTTCTTGGCTTCATGTTTAACGGGGTCTACTCGACCCACTTCGATAAATTGAAAGTCATTGCTCATAATAATTACCCTGCTTTTACCACTAATTCCGGACTCTTCTGCTCAATTTTTAGCAGGTCAGCAACGGCAATATTCGTTGGTTTAACTAATACGAAACAATCCAACCAGTTTTCAAAATCACTCAATATCATTTTGGCATGCTCACTGCCTGTTTCTTCATAATGAGTTTCAATAAGACCTTTTAAGTGCTGCTGGTGGATTTTTGATTCTACTTTATGGGTGTCGACCATTTCGGTGTTTACCCGACGATTAAAACGCCCAAATTGGTCAAACACATAAGCAAATCCGCCTGTCATACCTGCACCGAAGTTAACTCCAGTTTTACCTAGGATAACCACGATACCACTGGTCATGTATTCGCAACAATTATCGCCACTGCCTTCAACGACAGCGATGGCGCCAGAGTTACGCACAGCAAAACGCTCACCCGCTTGGCCTGCGGCAAATAATTTACCGCCCGTTGCGCCATACAAACAGGTGTTACCCATAATGGCACTGCGTTCACTCTGGAACGGGCTACCAATAGGAGGATGAATAACGATTTTACCGCCTGACATCCCTTTACCAACATAATCATTGGCGTCGCCGCAAAGCCTAAGTTCAAGGCCTGGGCTATTCCAAACCCCAAAACTTTGTCCTGCGCTACCGCTAAAACCAAGGGTTAACGGTTGTTTTGCGCCCGCGACCCCGACTTTAGTGGCAATATAGCCTGACAGTGTTGCGCCAACAGAGCGATCGGTATTATTAATTTGATATTGATAAGTAAACGGTTCACCGAGATCAACTGCCGTACGACAATCAGCTAACAAGGTTTGGTTTAACTGACCCACATCGGATGGCGGATTGATTTCTTTCCATGTCAGTGACGTATTTGGCTGCACTTTAGGCTTGTATAAAATCGGCGCTAAATCTAAGCCACGTTGCTTGTCTGTTTGACCTTCAATCGCATACAACCAGTCGCTGCGTCCAACTAAATCTTCGAACTTGGTAACACCTAATGCTGCCATCCATTCACGCACTTCTTGAGCAACAAACTCAAAGTAGGTCATGACACGTTCTGGTAAGCCGTGATAATGATTATCACGTAAGTTTTTATCTTGTGTCGCAACACCTGTGGCGCAGTTATTAAGATGACAAATACGTAAGTATTTACACCCAAGCGCGATCATAGGCACAGTGCCAAATCCAAAGCTTTCAGCCCCGAGTAATGCAGCTTTAATCACATCAGTACCGGTTTTTAAACCGCCATCCACTTGTAAGCGAATTTTATGACGTAAGCCATTTTCTACCAGTGACTGATGCACTTCCGCTAAACCGAGTTCCCAAGGAGAACCAGCATATTTCACTGAGGTGATTGGGCTTGCACCAGTACCGCCATCGTAACCCGATATGGTGATCATATCGGCATAGGCTTTGGCGACACCCGTTGCAATAGTGCCCACGCCTGGTTCTGAAACCAGCTTGACCGACACCAAGGCTTTTGGATTGATTTGTTTTAAATCGAAAATAAGCTGAGCCAAATCTTCAATAGAATATATATCATGATGTGGTGGCGGTGAAATGAGGGTCACACCGGGACGTGCATGACGTAATCCGGCAATTTCCACACTCACTTTATGACCAGGTAACTGACCACCTTCACCGGGTTTTGCCCCTTGTGCCACTTTAATTTGCAGCACATCAGCGTTAACCAGGTAGTGAGCTGTCACTCCAAATCGACCAGATGCAATTTGCTTAATGGCTGAGTTACGTTCGCTATTGAAACGACGCGCGTCTTCTCCGCCTTCACCTGAGTTTGAGCGACCGCCAAGACGATTCATCGCAACCGATAATGCTTCATGGGCTTCAGGGCTTAATGCGCCAATACTCATGGCGGCACTATCAAAGCGTGAGTAAAGTGTTTCAGCGCCTTCAACAGTCTCTTGCTCAACTGCGTCAAGCTGGCCTTTAATGCCAATTAAATCGCGCAGCGTTGCCACTGGGCGATCATCAACCAAGCGAGTAAACTTTTTATACTCAGCGTAGTTTTTGTCTTTTAGTGACGCTTGCAAGGTATTGACTACATCTGGGTTAAAGCAGTGATATTCGCCGCCTTCAACATACTTAAGCAAGCCACCTTGTGGTAGCGGTACATGGGCGCGATAGGCCGCAGTATGGAGTATTTTTTGGTCATCGGCGATATGGTTAAAGCTAACCCCTTCAATACGGCTGATTACGCCTTTAAAGCACAATTCAATCACATCACTGGCTAAACCGACGGCTTCAAACTGTTGGCTACAACGGTATGATCCGACGGTACTAATGCCCATTTTTGACATGATTTTACGCAAACCTTTTTCAATGCCATAACGGAAGTTAAGCATTAATGGGGTCACATCATCTATCTGATGCAATTTAGCCATCGCAGAAATAGATTCGTATGCAAGGTAAGGGTAGATGGCTGTTGCGCCAAAGCCGATTAGTACCGCAAAATGATGTGGATCACGAGCCGATGCGGTTTCAACAATAATGTTAGTGTCGCAACGTAAACTTTTATCGACTAAACGTCGCTGCACAGCTCCGACAGCCATTGCGGCTGGGATCACTTGAGCATTTTTTGCAACCGCGCGATCAGACAAGACTAATAATGTTGTGCCGCTGCGCGCCAAACGTTCTGCTTCGTCTGTTATACGACGAATAGCCTGCTCTAAGGTTTCTTGAGCATCGTAGTTCAAGTCAACTGTATTGGCGCGATAGTTAGTGCTATCGAGTCCAAGTAATTGGTTAAAATCGCTGAATAATAAAATTGGCGAATTAAACATTACTCGGTAGGCATTACCTGTGGTTTCGCTAAAAAGATTTTGTTCACGTCCTACACAGGTCGCGAGCGACATTACGTGTTTTTCACGCAAGGGGTCAATCGGTGGGTTGGTCACCTGAGCAAATTTTTGACGGAAATAGTCATACAAGGAGCGTGACTTTTTCGACAATACAGCCATAGGTGTATCATCGCCCATTGAGCCAATGGCTTCTTCGCCTTTGCTGGCTAGTACCCAAATAACTTGCTCTAATTCTTCACGAGTAAAACCAAACTGTTTTTGATATTGCAGCAGTGTTTTGGCATCGAAGCCACTTGAACCTTGTTTTGTCGGCGCAATTTGCTCCGCAGGGATCAATGTCTGACTGTTTTTAGCCATCCACTCTTTGTAAGGATGACGACGCTTTAGGTCATTATCAATTTCAAATGAGTGATACAAGCGACCATTTAAGGTGTCTAAGACTAATAACTCGCCTGGCCCAACACGGCCTTTTTCAATCACTTCATCGGCTGAATAATCCCAAATACCCACTTCAGACGCTAAGGTGAGGATACGATCCTTGGTTATAACGTAGCGAGAAGGGCGTAGGCCGTTACGGTCAACTGCACAGGCAGCATGGCGACCATTGGTCATTACAATGCCTGCAGGGCCGTCCCACGGCTCCATGTGCATTGAGTTAAAATCATAAAAAGCTTTTAACTCGTCATCCATTTCAGGATTAGATTGCCACGCAGGTGGAATAAGCAAACGCATCGCACGGTATAAATCCATGCCACCGGATAACAGCATTTCGAGCATGTTATCTAAAGAAGACGAGTCTGAACCGGTTTCGTTAACAAAAGGGGCCGCTTGTTGTAAATCGGGTAATAAAGGCGAGTTGAATTTATAAGCACGCGCTCTTGCCCATTGACGGTTGCCGGTAATGGTATTGATCTCACCATTATGAGCGAGATAACGAAACGGTTGTGCTAATGGCCATTTTGGCGATGTATTCGTTGAGAAGCGCTGGTGAAATAAGCAAATCGCACTTTTTAAACGAATATCTGCTAAGTCTGTATAAAATGATGGCAGGTCTGCTGGCATCATTAATCCTTTATAGACTATGACTTGCCCAGAAAGACTAGCAACATAAAAATCTTTATCATCTGTTATTTGTTGCTCAAGACGGCGACGAGCCATATATAAGCGACGTTCAAGATCTTTCTCACGCCATCCCACTGGCGCGTTAATCAATACTTGATAGATTTGTGGCAAGCTTTTCCGGCCAATCTCCCCCAGAACATCTGGATTGATCGGAACTTTACGCCAGCCAGCGACACTTAACGTTTCTCTTTGTAGTTCTTTTTCTAAAATGAACTTCGCTTCATCAGCGCGTTGCTCATCTTGGCTAAGAAATAGCATACCCACCGCAAATTTGCGGCTTAAATGCCAATCATTTTCAGCCGCAATAGCTTCAAAAAAATCTGTAGGCATTTGCATTAATAAACCACAGCCATCACCTGTGCGTCCGTCAGCTGCAATACCACCACGATGCTTCATTCGATCGAGACCATGAATCGCGGTACGCACAATACGGTGACTCGCGTCTCCGTCCATTTGTGCAATCAAACCAAATCCGCAATTGTCACGCTCAAAACTGGGATGATACAAGCTCATACAAAAAACCCCCCTAAACCTCTACTAGATACGACTCGGGGTAAATTTGAAGAATATCCATAGATATGCACCCGAACCATCCAAATTAAACCGAGAATGCATAAAGGTCAAACCAAAAAAATGCAACAAACTGAAATATAATTACTAGAAAAAGGTAATAAGCTGTCAAGTTTACGTTAACGTAAACTGTGTTTTTAGCGCTATAACGTTCTGAATAAAAAGAATTTTAGAAAAAAATTAAATTACTGATTACCTTTTTGTAACAATAGCGGTTAATTGTTTTTGAAACAAAAATAATGAATTTTATTTCAAACACAGTCTTTGGGTAAAAAATTATTATAAATGAGTAAATATTCACTTTTTTGTCGATGTAAATAAACTAAATTGTTTTAAACGTTATTTAGTTTGTACATAAGTTTATAACTCGCTTGAGTTAATAGACTGTTTTATTGATTTAGCACCAAGACAGGTGTTTATCGACTGACTACACTGGCAAACTTTGGCGTAATAATGAGACTGTATTTTGGGTTTAGATGACTACGTAAATACGTTTGGCGTGTATTGCAAACGTCTATATGGACAAAGGGTAAAAAAATTAACCATTGATGCCCAATTTACTTGTCCTAATCGTGATGGCACCTTAGGAGTGGGAGGGTGTACTTTTTGCAACGTTGCCTCATTCAGTGGTGAACGAGGTAGAGAACAACCGATAGCGATACAATTAACTGAAGGCAAAGTACGTGCGCAATCGGCAAAAAAACCTCTTCGGTGAATACAAATACTGCACCCACAGCTAAATATATTGCTTATTTTCAAGCTTACACTAGTACTTTATGATGAGTATGAAGTGCTTAAGCAAAAATATGATCAAGCGCTGGAGGATAGCGATATTGTAGGGTTACATATTGGTACTCGTCCTGATTGTGTTCCTGATCAAGTAATTGATTTACTGGTTGAGTATCAACAACGAGGGATAGAAGTATGGCTAGAATTAGGCTTACAAACCGCCAATGATCATACTTTAAAGCGGATTAATCGTGGCCATCTGTTATGCGAATATCGTCGGACGGTAAAAAATGCCCGCGCTAGAGGCATTAAAGTGTGTACTCATTTGATATTAGGGCTCCCAGGCGAAACGTCGATTGACTATTTTAATAGCTTACAAACTGTATTAGGCATAGGTGTAGATGGACTTAAATTACATCCTTTACATGTTGTTGAAGGCAGCACGATGGCGAAGCAATGGCGTTATAATGCTATGCCATTATTGACCCTTGAAGAGTATGCCGCTGAAGCTGCAAAACTTATTCGATATACTCCAAAAAATATTATCTTTCATCGGGTAACTGCTTATGCCAAAAAACCAATCTTACTCGCCCCAGATTGGTGTGCTTTTCGCTGGGATGGCTTGGTTGCGATCGTAAACGAGTTACGTGACTTTGGTGGGCAAGGCAGTGCATTAATCGCTAGCCAACCTAAAACCTCCTGGGGCGAGTGATCGCTGCGGGTCAATTATTGGCAATCAAATAGGTTCAACATTTAGGTCGATTTTTGTGATGTTATATAGGAATGATAACTATTATCACTAAAAAATTGGCTGAAAAATTATCAATGTGAGGTATTTTTAAACATTGGTAATACCAGTTGAGTAGTTATGTTGAAAAAATGTGATATTTTGTCATTAAATAGCGGTTAAATATTAGCAAGCCTTGCATAGGGTATTTTACTCGGTATCATATTTATAACTTTATAGCGTTATATTTGATAGAGGTGCCTTAATGGCCACAACGCAGTTAGACTCAATATTGGATCTCAATACGCTTGAGCAATATATCAGTGCCATTGGAGCTGGAACGTTATTGAAAAGCGTAGTGTTATTCGAGCAGCTAATGCCTGAATATATCAGCAGCCTAGTGAAAGCGGGTGATGCAAATAAAGACACCTTATGTGCAGAAGCTCATAAATTTAAAGGTGCAGCAGGGTCTGTTGGCCTGAAACGCATTCAGCAATTTTCACAGTTATTACAACACGGTGAAGAAGCTAAATGGGAAACCGAACACAAGGTATGGCTTGCTGCAATCGTTGAGCATGCTGCCAAAGATTTACAACAGTTGAAAGTATACTTGGAAGCAAAAGCGTAATTTCCATTATGCTAGTCACTATCAGTTTAGATAAATACCTAGACGAGTGCTGAAAGTCATGCTGTTTAAGTGCCTCTTATTTAAGGGGCATTTTTTATGGGCTTTTGTTTCGATTAGCCCATTGATGTCTTGGTTTTTTTGGCTTATTTAATTCACTATTTGAATTAACATAGATAAGGGTAATCGTTTATATGAAAAATCTTCCTAGCCTTAAAAACCTTTATTATTTAGTTCATTTACATCAAGAACAAAATTTTAATCGCGCTGCCAAGATATGCTTTGTGAGCCAATCAACATTATCAAGTGGGATTCAAAATCTTGAAGAGCAACTGGGTTACCAGTTAATTGAACGCGATCATAAATCCTTTATGTTTACTGCTATTGGCGAAGAAGTGGTTGAGCGAGCTCGCAATATTTTAACCGATGTCGATGACTTAGTTGAGTTAGTTAAAAATCAAGGCGAACCCATGACTGGAGAGATCCGCTTAGGGTGTATTCCGACCATAGCGCCATTCTTACTCAGTCGAGTGGTTAAATTATGCCAGCAAGATTATCCCAAACTCAGCTTGTTATTAAAAGAAGATACCACTGAGCGTTTGTTGGATGCGTTAGCCAAAGGTGAGTTATCTATTGATATTGGCGTTACCCGTGGACACGAGTGGTTTTCATAGTATGAAAGTCGGTATTGATCCGTTTAAAATGGTAATGCATAAAGAGGTATCGCAACAATTAGTGCAACCTATCGACTACCAAAAAATGCCTGATGAAAGTATTTTTTTACTCCAAGCTGAACATTGTATTACCGGACACGCAATAACAGCATGCCAATTGGGTGATAGTGCCAAAATTAATCCCTTTGCTGCCACGAGTCTGCATACTTTAGTACAGATGGTAAACAGTAAACTTGGTACTACATTTTTACCCCAAATGGCTATTGATACAGGGATTTTAACGGATACCGATCTGGTTGCTATCGATCCACCTGGTGAAGCCCCTTACCGTGATATCGGTTTAGTTTGGCGTCAAACTACCAGTCGTATTTCAACGTTCAGAACCTTAGGTTTGGCCATTCAGAAAAAGCTGTTAGCACAAGTGTTACCGAATAAGATCGGTTAGAGACTCATTTGGAGAATGTTGAAGCCTCAATAAATGGCAAGTCGTAATACTTGCCATTTTTGTTATTAACTGACTTCAACTAGCAGAGGGAGTTATTTTATTGGAGCAACACCATACACTTCAGTTGGATGCTTTTTACCCTTTAGCATAATAGGCCCTAAGTCAGTCAGTTGATACTGGCTATTTTGCTGTTCAAGTCGATGCACTACATCCCCTGAGAGTAACATTCTTTGACCGAGTGGGTTACATTGATCTTGCAGTCGAGCCAGAGTGTTTAATACATCACTAAAGAAACTAATTTCTTGCTTATGAACACCAACAACTGCGGCGACAACTTGGCCACAGTGGGCTGCTGCTTTGAATTTGGGCACAAAACCATATTGCTGTTCAAAGTATTTTCTCTGCCACTGAAGTTGCTGACAAAACTCAAAATAGATATTCATGCAACGGTCATGTTTAATGCCTTGTTCTAACGGCCAGTGGATCAATACTGCATCACCCATATAGCGATAAATTTCCGCTTCATTATCGGTCACCGTATCTGCAAGCATACTAAAGCTGTCTTGAATCAAGCGGCTAAAGCGATAGTCACCTAACGTTTCTGCATGAGCGGTTGATGACACCATATCGATAAACAAGAACAATTGTTGCTCATAACGTGGCTTGTGATATTTACCCATGCCAATATTTAGTAATACTTTTGGGCCTACCAACAGCGACATTTGTTCAATAAAAGCTAAGCTGACCCGCACCACAACAAGGTAAACCACTAATGCCTGGAATGATGGACTGTAAATAATTTGCACCGTAAGCATTTGCCGCAATGTCACCATGTGATTCTCTATGGCCCACATGTTTAAAAATTGTGTCACATACGCTAAGGTCGTCGCCCCGAGTAATAGAAACAAGCCTTTAAATACGACTGAAAATAAATAAGGTAAACGACTGATGGCGCTAAAGTCAGCAATCAGGTTCGACATCCAATGCAAACAGCCAAATACAATGCCCATCATCACAGCAAGTGTGGCTAAATCGGCACTTCCAACTGCCCACTCAGGTAGTTGTGATGATTGTGAGTAACGAAAAAAAACGAAAGAAGCCATTGCTACACACCAGGCAAAAATAGCGAACAATAATTTTTGTGTTTGACGGCGTGCTTTCACGGAGAATGTGGTTGCCTAAATGACTTAGTATATAAGAGGGGTAGTCTATAGAAATTTTGCTTACTTGTGATATTTTATTTCTGATTTAGATCAATAGAAGTGAAGAAACTGCTGCACTAGTACAAGTTTTTTCGATATTAATAATCATAGTCAGGGTTGTGATTGTGGCAGATTATGAGAATGCATTAGCTAAGATCTGTTGCGTAAAGTTAATTTTAAGGTAAAACCCTCGAGGATTGGATAATTGTATACTGCCATCTTCGGCGATGCTTTCTGTGAGTGCTTTACTATTAGCCGCTTTTGGTCGTAATTGCAGTACCTCTCCATGACGGGCGCTAATTTTATCTACCTTGCCTAAGGTAATAAGCTCCATTATCTCTTCCCAATCTTGTTGTAACTGTCTGGCTTGATCTCTGTTGGGTTGCCATAGTATGGGTGTGCCTATACGTCTTTGCCCAACAGGAATACTCCGCTCACCTTCAACAGGAACCCATAACACTCTCTGCAATTTATGGTAAACCAGACTATTCTCCCAAGTCATGCCTTGAATATTCGTCAGTGGGGCCACAGTGACATAAGTCGTTTCTAGTGGTTTGCCGTTATGATCAATCGGGATCGTTTTCAGCTCAACGCCTAAATGCAGAAAGTCTTGTTCAGGTTTTGAGCCCGCAAGCGCACCTAATTCAGATTCAATAAGTTGACCTACCCAGCCTTTATCTCTTCGCAAATCCACCGGTACTTCTATGTGATTATCTCTGGCAATATCCGCTAAACAAATGCCTGCCATATTGTGGGCTCTTTGCATTAATTCATTGAGGTTTAAGGGCGATGATTTAGCCATTTGATGATAATTTACCTTTGAGAACGTGGGGGGCGCTGGCGATTAATACTGACACGCTATGCTATCAAGTAATATTGATTGATAACAAGTTTAGTTAGTTGTACCTGGGTTGGTTGAAAAATAACCGCATTTTGTTTGGGTAAAGTTATTCGCTTAAAATCTTCTGTAGGATGCTGTTTTAAAATGAATTTTTTAACTACGACTGTTTTTATAATATACTTGTCCCAAGTTACACTCGTTTTTCCCCTACATTTCACACATACTTATCCACAGATTTAATGGATAAGTACAAGTTTATGGCTCTTTAACTGATTAAAAACCCCAAGTCAACGTAATAAAATGGCTTTTTTACGGGTTTAATTTAAAATAAGCCTTGTTATTTGTGTATAACTTAAGTTGCTAAATGAGTGATTAGCTATCTCAATTAGGCTTGTGTGTTTTTTGTACTATTGCAGCGATCTAGCATTTTTTGAATTTATTTAAAATTTTAAGTTACTGTTTATATGGAATTATAATATAATTCTCAGCAGTTTTATTCAAAAGGATATTAGTTGGTTTTTAGCCTGTTATTAAGGTTTACCAAAGTTTCGAACAGAGATATCCACAGATTTTGTGGATAATCCACAAAGTGGTTTTGTATAATTGTTGATAATTTTGATTTATTCACATTGTTATTCAATTATCCACAGTAAATAGAGGTTTGCCGATAGGCATGCTTTGTGAAACAATCAAACGATATAAAATTTGTTATTTTCGGAGTCCATGTGATTGATAGCGACGGCTTTCGCGCAAATGTGGGCATCATTATCTGTAATAAATTTGGACAAGTTATGTGGGCCAGACGTTTTGGCCAACATTCATGGCAGTTTCCACAAGGTGGGTTGGATGATGGCGAGTCTGCAGAAGAAGCCATGTATCGAGAACTTTACGAAGAAGTGGGGCTAAGACCTGAACATGTTCAAATTTTAACGTCCACGCGCTCTTGGTTACGTTACCGTTTACCTAAGCGTTTGGTACGCCAAGAAAGCAAACCTGTTTGCATTGGCCAAAAACAGAAATGGTTTTTACTACAATTGAAAGGTCACGATAATACCATTAACTTGAATTCTTCAGGTCATCCAGAGTTTGATGATTGGCGTTGGGTCAGTTATTGGTATCCTGTTCGTCAGGTAGTGTCTTTTAAACGCGACGTATATAGAAAGGTAATGAAAGAGTTCGCATCGACGACATTAGCGCTACAAACGCGCGAATTTAGTAAAAAACGAAGCAAACAACGGAGTTAACTGATTTCAAAGAGGATTGGAACAGTGTTAAATATGCTCAGGGATATTACTCAAGCTGTTGCGAGAGCCAACAGCCTTGAAAGTGCATTAACCATATTAGTGTCACAAACTCGATTAGCGATGGCTACCCATTGCTGTTCTATCTATATCCTTGAACAACAACATCTTGTGTTATCGGCCACCGAAGGGCTAGAAAAATCTGCTGTTGGCCGCGTCAGTATGCCACTATCTGAAGGGTTAGTTGGCTTAGTTGCCGAACGTGAAGAAGCTATTAACCTTGCTGATGCCCGTATTCACCCTCGCTTTAAATTATTCCCAGAAGCTGCAGAAGAAGAATATCGGGCATTTTTAGCTGTACCGATCATTTTTCAAAAACAGGTTGTCGGCGTTATTGTGGTGCAACAGCCCGAAGCGCGTCAGTTCAGTGAAAACGAAGAAGCATTTTTAATGACCTTGGCAGCGCAACTTGCTGTCGTTGTGCGAAGCTTAAAGCACAAGGCGGCCATTACCAATGTGCAGCAACAAGTTGTTTTCAGTGGTGAAACAGCGTCAAGCGGTATTGCCATTGCTCATGGTCTAGTGTTAGGTGGTTTGATTTCACTGGAACAGGCCGAGATCCGATGTACTGATGTTGATGTTGAAATTCTGCGCTTAAAGTTAGCCGTACAGCGTTGTAAAGACATGCTGACGTCAATATCGCAACGTTTTGAACGCGAAAAATCTGCTGATGTTGCCTCTATATTTACTGCATTTCAATTACTGCTCGATGATTCGAGTCTCGGTGGCGAGTATGCCCGTGAAGTCGCATTAGGCTGGCAAGCTGAGTCTGCTATCAGTCGGGTGTCTATTCGCTATATTGAGCAGTTTTTAGCGATGGAAGATCCTTACCTCAAAGAGCGCGCCAGTGATATTCGAGAGCTCGGGCAGAAGTTGCTTCGACAACTGATAGAGCCTGGCCGACTGGAATTAGAACCGGATAAACCGGTTATATTAGTCGCAAAAGAAGTGGATGCCACTTTACTGGCAGAGTTTCCGCGGCAAAAGTTGGCTGGGATTGTCACCGAGCGTGGTGGAGTAAATGCTCATGCCGCTATTTTAGCGCGTGCGCTAGGTGTACCAGCTATTGTTGGCGTTGATGAAGTCTTATCCATCGATATTGATCAAAAGCTATTAGTATTAAATGCTAATCGTGGTCAGCTATTGGTATCGCCTTCACCCGCTGTGATAGAAGAGTACCAATTACTGATTGATGCCGATGTTGAAAAACAAAAGCAATTTTCTGCCGAGTTGGGTTTACCCTCTATTACCACCGATGGTGAGCGGATCCATTTGTATCTCAATGCAGGGTTACTCAGTGGTATCGCATCTGAAATAGCAGAATGTGCCGATGGTATTGGGTTGTATCGAACTGAAATCCTATTTATGTTGCATCAACGCTTTCCGAGTGAAAGTGAACAAATCAATGTCTATCGCCAAGTATTAGATGCTGCAGGTGATAGACCTGTGGTGATGCGTACATTGGATGTGGGTGGTGACAAACCACTACCGTATTTTCCGATTAAAGAAGATAACCCATTTTTAGGCTGGCGCGGCATTCGGTTATCACTGGATCATCCTGAATTATTTTTAGTGCAGTTACGGGCGATGTTACAAGCGGCAAGTCACGGTAATCAATTACAAATATTACTGCCAATGGTCAGTAATTTAGATGAAATAGATCAAACCTTAAAATATTTGGATCAAGCATTTATTGAATTAAGCCAAGAGTTAAATACTATTTTGGTTAGGCCAAAAGTTGGTGTAATGCTTGAAGTACCAGCATTATTATACCAGTTACATGATGTGGCGAAGCGAGTTGACTTTGTTTCTGTCGGTAGTAATGATTTAACGCAGTATTTGCTGGCTGTCGATCGAAATAATCCGAGTGTGAGTTCGCTATTTGACAGTTATCACCCAGGTATTCTTAGAGCCCTTAAACGCGCGGTTGATGAGTGTAAACTGTATGATTTAGATGTGAGTGTGTGTGGTGAACTTGCTGGAGAACCCTACGGCGCCTTGCTTTTAGTTGCTATGGGGTATAACAAACTCAGTATGAACCAAGGCAGCTTAGCGAGGATTAATTTTTTACTTAGACGTGTCTCAAAACAACAGTTATCTGAATTGCTGGAGTCTATTTTACAGCAATCAAATGGTAATCAAGTTCGAGGCTTACTCGCTCATTTTTTACAACAGCATGATTTAGCAGACTTAATTAATATGGATTAGTCGTTTGATTTAATCGGCTTGATAACTCGCTGTTGTGGTTTTTGATAATATTGCCAAGTGTCGCTCTTAAGGATGTCATCGTGGATAGTTTACTGCAGGTCTTTTTAATATGTCTTTTGCTGGGATCCGTTGTGGGTTTTTTAGCCGGCCTTCTAGGTATTGGAGGGGGATTAATTATTGTGCCTGCTCTGTTGTATATCTTACCCTCAGTGGGCATTAGCTCGGTTCAACTCACTCACGTCGCTATCGCTACATCACTGGCGTCGATTATTTTAACGTCTATGTCTTCAGCTGCTGCCCATCATAAACGCGGTAATATTCCTTGGGCGTTATTTAAACCTATTTTACCCGGCATTGTGATTGGTTCTCTAGCGTCAGCATTTGTGTCTGAGCAAATTGCATCGGATGATTTACAGCAGGCCTTCGCCATTTTTGTCGTGTTAATGGCTGTACAAATGGCGTTTCCGTTTAAAGTGAAAACGGGAAGTAGTCTGCCTAATTTTGCCGTGCTATTTATCATCTCAATTTTGATAGCGCTAACCGCTGGGCTAATGGGGATTGGTGGTGGAGTACTGCTAGTTCCATTTTTGAGTTATTGCGGTTTACAAATGCGCCAAGCTGTTGGGTTTTCATCGGCAACCGGAATGCTTATTGCTGTATCCGGTACCATTGGTTATATCATCGCGGGATTTGATGTACCGAATTTACCCGAGGGCTCGGTAGGATACATTTATTTACCCGCATTAATCGGGATTATTATTAGCTCAATGTTGTGCGCGCCTATCGGTGTAAAAGCGGCAAGCTCTTGGCCCACGCCAGTGTTGAAAAAAATCTTTGCTTGCTTGCTTGTTGTTGTAGGATTGAAACTACTAACGAGTTAAGCCTAAACAATAACAAAAATGGCGTTGTTCAAGTATTTGAACAACGCCATTTTTGTTATGAGCGAAAGCAGATTATACGGCGAAAGGATATTTAATCGCGTCGTGATGCTGATAATCTTCTACACTAAAATCATCCAAGGTCACCCAAGTTTCAATGTCTTTTAAGGTTTTAATCTGTGGATTAATGATTAATTTAGGTGAGGCAAAAGGCTCACGCTTTAGCTGAATATCGCGCATGGGTTCAAGCTGATCTTCGTAAATATGAGCGTTGACAATTTTATGGTACGCCTTACCGGGTTTGTGGCCCGTTATTTGTGCCATTAATGCCAGCAATACGTAAACCTGTACCATATTGAAGTTCAATCCTAATGGAACATCACAACTTCTTTGGGTACTATTGAGATACAAGGTATCACCAAGTAATGAAAAGTGATGCTCGTACATACATGGACGTAAGCAACCTAAGTCAAATGCGCCTGGATGATAGAAGGTTAAAATCTCACCGCGATTATCGATACCGTTAGTTAAGTCATCAACAATTTGTTGCAGTAAATCGACTTGGCCACCACCTGCTTTTGGAAAAGCACGCGCCCCAAGGCTCCATAAATCAGCCCCATATCGTCGTGACCTTTACGGTTTGGGTTATCTAACCAAGCTTGGTTTTCATTGGCATTGGCATCCCATGTTTTGGTGCCTAATGATCTAAAATCAGCAGCATTTTGATAACCGCGTAAATAGCCAAGGATTTCTGCAATGGCTGATTTCCAGAAACTTTTACGTGTAGTCACTAATGGAAATTGATTATTTGCAACGTCATAAACAAGATCGGCATTAATGACGGTGAGGCATTTTTTGTTAGTGCGAGCATTATTGACCCATTCGCCTTCATCGACAATACGCTGGCACAAATCTAGATATTGTTTCATCTGTTTAATCCTTTTTCCTTTTCGAGATTATACCCAAACCAAGGTTAATTAACACGTTCTAATCTGTAGAAAAAGACCCAATCTACGCTATGCTTCACAGTGTCAGCATAACTCGAATAAAGTATAAAGCAGACTTGTTACCGCTTGATACCTCGGAAATACCGAGTTAATATCAAGAAACAAGCGATTATTATAGTTTCAATGATTCAGATAGACTTATCTTATTGTTTTTTTTGGAGTGTTATATGGAACGTGCAATTAAAAACTTTTTAAGCCAAGAGTCTGCCGGTGGGATTTTATTGATGATCGCCGTGGCTTTGGCGATGATTCTTGCCAATTCACCATTAGCTGGGATATATCAAGATTTCTTAGCCACTGAAGTCCAGTTTCGGGTAGGTGATCTTGATATCGATAAGCCACTTTTATTGTGGATTAATGATGGTTTGATGGCATTGTTCTTTTTATTAATCGGCTTAGAAGTGAAGCGTGAATTACTGGAAGGAGCATTGTCTAGTGTCGCAAAAGCATCCTTACCCAGCTTTGCTGCTATCGGTGGCATGGTTTTTCCTGCGTTATTTTACTTAGCATTTAACTACTCTAACCCTGAAACTCAGGTTGGCTGGGCCATCCCTGCGGCAACTGACATTGCCTTTGCGCTAGGTATTATGGCACTACTGGGTAGTCGTGTTCCGGTGGCCTTAAAGGTATTTTTGCTGGCGTTAGCGATTATTGATGATCTTGGCGTGATTGTGATTATTGCGCTGTTCTACAGTACCGATTTATCAATGCTTAGTTTAGTGATTGCGGCGATATCAATCGTGCTAATGGTCGCGTTGAATAGAAAAGGGGTCAGTTCGATTCTACCTTATGGATTACTGGGCTTTATTTTGTGGGTTGCGGTATTGAAATCTGGCGTGCATGCGACTTTGGCCGGTGTGATTATCGCATTTTGTATCCCTTTACGTGCTAAAGATGGCTCTTCACCGTCGGAGCATTTGGAGCACAAGTTACACCCATGGAGCACCTTTATGATTCTGCCGGTGTTTGCTTTTGCTAATGCTGGTTTATCATTAACCAATATGTCATTGGATACATTTGCTGAACCTATCACCCTAGGTATCATCATGGGTCTGTTGTTAGGTAAGCCTATTGGAGTGCTGCTATTTAGTTATTTAGCAGTAAAACTTAAATTAGCTGAGTTACCACCGGGCATTGGCTGGAGGCATATCATCCCTGTTGCGGTTATGTGTGGTATTGGATTTACCATGTCGGTGTTTATTGCTTCACTAGCATTTGAGAATTCACCGGCTGCGTTTGGTGATTATGCAAGGCTCGGTATTTTAACTGGATCGTTATTTGCGGCTGTGATTGGTTATTTTTGGTTGGCCAAGGTACTGCCTAAAAATGGAGGGAAATCATGAAATTCAATACATTAACCTTGGGAATACTCGTGAGCAGTTTAGCTATTCCTGTATCGGCGGAATCATTTAATGTTTGTCTGGAATCATCTGACTCACCCACTTGCCAAAGTTATTTGGAAGGCGTGGTGGATGGAGCATTAATGTTTCAAGATGAACTGGCTAAGAAACGAATTGATCCTAATGATTATGAATCAAGAGCATTGAAATACCGAGCGGGGAAACGTTATCAAACGGCGAATGTGAATTATTGCTCTAGCCACATAATCGTAAAATCTGAAGTTGTCTCAGCACTTACTGAGCAGGTGTCGTTAAACAATGTCAGTAACAGTGATGAGCTGGAATCAGTGATCACGAGTTTAATGGATTGTCGCCGCAGTCAGTAATTTGGTCAATAGATTAACGCAGCCCTTGGGCTGCGTTTTTTATGCTTTATTTTTGGCTAATCATTCAGATGATTTATTCTAGTGGTTCAGGGACTGTTGATTTTTGATGATGAATGTTGCAACCGTTTGTTATGGCGGATTAGCTTTTTAGATCCTGTGTTTCTAAGATTTAGACTGCAGGGTTAAATCACCTGAATTTTGAATGGCAAACCACGCAAAACAGCCCTTTGCCTTGCTCATTGCGTTGAATTAACGAGTAATAAATTTGTTATTGGAAGCATCAATTCGCTTGTAGGAAAACGAGTGACAAGTTTGATGGTAGCTAAGGCTATGATTTTTATTATTGTATTGTCATATCTTATGCTTAGTTTAAGTTAAATAAACCACTAACGCGTTTTCTCTAACCCACGTTAACCACCTAAGATATACAGCCCAGCTACTATCAATTAATCAACAGCGCAGTTAAGTGTTTATTTGCTATAGTAGCTGTAGTGATTTTTGTAGGGTTAGCAATTGATATGCAGCATTTAAATTATAATCATTTATATTATTTTTGGATGGTACAAAAGAAAGGCTCTGTAACCAAAGCCGCTCAAGTATTATGTCTTGCACCTCAAACCATTACCGGGCAGATCCGTTCATTGGAGGAAAGGTTAAAGGGCGCTGTGTTTAAACGTGTAGGGCGCAATTTAGAGGCTACTGAGTTAGGAGAACTGGTCTTTCGTTATGCTGATAAGATGTTTAGTCTTAGCTATGAAATGCTTGATATCTTAAATTATCAAAAAGATGACTCCTTGTTGTTCGAGGTCGGTGTGGCGGATGCATTATCTAAAGCCCTCGTGAGCCGTGTGTTATTAACCGTTATTCCTGCCGATGGGTCTGTACATTTAGCCTGTTATGAGTCAACTCACGATAGCCTTATTGAACGTTTACGTGAGCATAAGCTGGATATCATTGTATCGGATTGTGCCGGAGGCTCGTTGAAGTATCCTGAGATTTTGTCGAAAAAGTTAGGCGAGTGTGGTGTGAGCTTTTTTTCTGCGGAGTCTATCTCTACGCCTTTTCCTGCTTGTCTTGAGCAGAGTAAATTATTAATCCCAGGTAAACGAACCTCATTAGGACAACAGTTACACGGTTGGTTTGCAGAAAAAAATCTTAATGTCAGTATTTTGGGAGAATTTGACGATGCCGAAATGATGAAAGCATTTGGTTACTTTAATCGCGGTATTTTTGTCGCACCGTCTATTTATCGTCATGATATACTGTCACAAGGTATGGTATTGCTTGGTGAAACAACTGACATCAAAGAAGAATACCATGTGATGTTCGCTGAGCGAATGATCCAACATCCCGCGGTAAAATCATTATTAGCAACGGATTTTGGAGAATTATTTGCTGGACGAGATAAACAAGTACAAGATTTGAGAACCGTATAAGCTAACTTGTGATACAGACATCAGGAGATTTGTGTTGGAATTAATGAATATAGCTCGTGTCCGCTGGGCATGTCGTCGCGGAATGTTAGAATTAGATATCTTGTTTCAACCTTTTGTCGAAACTCAATATGAAGCAATGACCGATGATGATAAAAATACCTTTATTCGTCTATTAGAGTGTGAAGACCCAGAGTTATTTGCTTGGTTTATGGGGCATGAACAATGCCAAGATCCATTGTTAGCCGATATGATAATAAAAGTCCGTGGAAGACCAGCACCTTAATTCAATAGCCGTTTCGTCGTCTAATACTAGCACTCATATGCAGCAATTTGCGTTGAGTGCTTCGTTTTTACAGCGTGGTGGGTTAACAGTATTTTTTGCCGTTATTTTAAGTAGCTTTTTGGCTTGGCCCAGTTATCCCTCCCTGATATACCACATTATCCAAACATTACTTTTTATTGTAGTAATGCTTATTTTTGTTTTTGAATGGCGCAGATTGTCTCATTGGCGTTGTTTATTTTCTTTGGGAAATAAGAGGGCTGGTACTCTATTATATGGTACTGGTGTACAAGCGAGTAATATCAGCCTAAGCAAAAAAGCGTTCATTTGCCCACTAGTGTGCATTATTTTTTTACAGGTGAGTAAATCTGGAGAGCAGCGGTTATTACTGGTGTGGAGTGATATGTTAGACGACACAGCGTATCGTGATCTGTGCCGTCTATTATTGAGCCATCAATGAGCTTATTTAAGCGTAAATCGTCCGATAATGATTAACGATTAGGTTGTAAGATAGTCGGTTTAGGATTGTCGACTTGTTCAGGATAATCAATATTATAGTGAAGTCCTCGACTCTCTTTTCGCTCCATCGCACATCGAATAATCAACTCTGCAACCTGGACTAAGTTACGCAACTCTAACAAATTGTTGCTGACACGGAAATTTGAATAATACTCTTCAATTTCTTGTTGCAGCATTAAACATCTTCTGAGCGCTCGCTCCAATCGTTTATCAGTTCTCACAATACCGACGTAATCCCACATAAATAACCGCAGTTCGTGCCAGTTGTGGGCAATGACCACTTCTTCATCTGAGTTACTGACTTGACTTTCATCCCACACAGGCAATGGACAAGGCATTGGGATTTTATGTAACAGTCCCTCTATATCCTGTGATGCTGCCCGTGCAAAGACTAAACACTCGAGTAACGAATTACTCGCCAATCGGTTAGCGCCGTGTAAGCCTGTGTAAGCCACTTCGCCAATAGCATATAAGCCATTAATGTCAGTTTGACCATGAAGATCAGTCATCACACCACCGCAGGTATAATGTGCTGCAGGCACAGCAGGGATCGGATCTTGAGTAATATCAATACCTAATTCTAGGCAACGTTGATAAATGGTGGGGAAATGCTTAATGATAAAATCAGCAGGTTTATGGCTGATGTCTAGATAAACACAGTCTGCGCCTAAGCGTTTCATTTCATAATCGATTGCGCGGGCGACAATATCACGAGGGGCAAGCTCTCCGCGTTCATCGAAGTCAGGCATAAAGCGGCTACCGTCTGGGCGGCGTAAATATGCCCCTTCACCACGTAATGCTTCGGTTAATAAGAAATTTCGTGCGTTAGGGTGAAATAAACACGTTGGGTGAAATTGATTAAATTCCATGTTTGCGATGCGGCAACCCGCACGCCAAGCCATAGCAATACCATCGCCACTGGCAATATCAGGGTTGGAAGTGTATTGATAAACTTTAGAACTGCCGCCGGTTGCTAAGGCCACAAATTTTGCCTTAACGGTTTCAACATGCTCCTCATCTCGATTCCACACATAAGCGCCAAGTACACGGTTACCCGGTCGATGTAATTTACGAGTGGTGATTAAGTCGATCGCATTGTAACGTTCTAATACTTGTATGTTTGGGTGAGCGATGGCTCGTTCTTGTAATGTGGTTTGTACTGCTTTACCGGTTGCATCAGCTGAGTGTAGAATTCGTCTATGGCTATGCCCGCCCTCACGGGTAAGGTGATAAGGTGCCGCGCTATTATCGACTCCTGCTAAAGTTTCTTCTTTATCAAATGCCACCCCACAATTTATTAACCATTGCATTGCGCTTTTGGCGTTTTCTGCGGTGTATGTCACAACCGATTTATCGCATAATCCGGCACCAGCGATTAACGTATCGTTGACATGTGACTCAATTGTGTCGCCTTCATCAAAAACGGAGGCTATTCCACCTTGAGCATATAGCGTGGACCCTTCTGATAACGGGCCTTTAGAAAGAAGAATTACTTTTGATTTTTCAGCAAGATGTAGTGCTAAAGTTAGTCCAGCAGCTCCGCTGCCGATGATCAAAATGTCACATTGGTGTTCAACTGCTTGTTTCATCAGGTATCATGGTGTGGCTTAGTGGTTTTATTATAGTAAATCAAATAACCTAAGTAGGGTACTTTTACAGCGGGTTTTATTGTGATTTTGCTTAGATATTTTATTGATAAGTGAAATAAATTAACTTTTTTTAATTCAAAATCGAACTTTCTTCATATTGGTAGGTCTACTTATATGAACAGGATTCGAGCGACTGAGAAATCAGTATTACAGATTAGGAGTAGTCGGCTCGGATGAGTGGACAATATAGTGATCAACAATTAGTTGAACGAGTACAGCAAGGCGATAAAAACGCATTTAACCTGTTAGTGCTAAAGTATCAAAATAAAGTGATGAGTTTGATTTCCAGGTATGTTCGCAATCAAGCGGACGTGGCGGATGTGACACAAGAAGCCTTTATTAAAGCTTACAGAGCCTTAGCAAACTTTCGTGGTGAAAGTGCATTTTATACTTGGTTGTACCGTATTGCGGTAAACACCGCAAAAAACCATCTTACATCGCAAGGGCGCAGAGCACCTGCAAACGATGTTGATATAGAAGATGCAGAATATTATGAAGGCAGTGATGCACTAAAAGAGTTTGCATCACCAGAGCAATTATTAATGAAAGATCAAATGAGTAAAGTGATCTTTAACACGCTCGACACTCTGCCTGAAGAATTAAAAATGGCCATATCGCTCAGAGAGCTAGACGGCATGAGTTATGAAGATATTGCCAATATAATGGATTGCCCAGTAGGCACAGTCAGATCGCGTATCTTTCGTGCTCGAGAAGCAATCGACAAACAGCTCCAGCCTTTGCTGGAAAAGTAACAGCCTTAACCTTAGATAGGTGAATAATGCTTAAATCAAGTCAAGAATGGGTATCTGCAGCAGTTGATGGTGAAGTCGATGATAAAACATTGGCACAGCTTTCTGCTGATGTTGATTCACATGATGAATGGCAACGCTATCATATGATAGGCGATGCAATGCGCGGCGAACTGCCTGCGACCATTGACTTAGACCTTTTTGCCAGCATCACTGCAGCGATTGAGCTTGAGCCAACAATTATCGCGCCTCAAGCCAAATCAACTGAAGTTGACCAACAGCGAACTACTGCTTCCAATGTAGTGCCATTTTTCAAGCAGTTTGGCCAATATGCTATTGCTGCAACTGTCGCTATGGTGGCGATTGTTGGTGTGCAAAATTATAACCAAAGCAATGATGCAGAATCGCCATTACCAGTGTTAATGACACGTCCTTTAGTGGGTAGTGTATCTCCGGTAAGTTATCAGACTGGTGCGGCACAAAATCAGCAAAGCTATTCCAACGAGCAAGTGATTGAACAGCGTCGCCGGATTAATGCTTATATTCAAGATCACATGTTGCAACAACGCTTAAATCCAGGTGTTGCTGTTGATAACAATAGCGTGCAAGATGCTACGGTAAATCCATAATAAATTGGAATAAACCTTATCTTACGTCTTACTTTGTTAGGAGTTAGCTTGCGCCTTATCCTGCTAGCACTATTAGCGTTAACCTTTCCAACACACGCTGAAGAAGATTTATCTGCTAAAGCTTGGCTTAATAACATGAGCCAAGCGATGCACGATAAACAATATAAAACCTCAATTATTCAGCTACAAGCTGACCATATTCGTCCGCTCGTCTACATTCATGGCATTGTCGACAACAAAGAAGTTGCTTTACTTGAGTACCTCAATGGCTCACCTAAAAATGCTGTACGAGTTGATAATCGAGTTACGTTTATAGAACATGACCAGCCGGCTTACAGTGTTTTGGCTCCTCGCATACAGGGTATTTGGCCTGCGGCGTTGGCGGGAGATTTAAATCAACTCGAAAAAGGCTATCAATTCGTTATTGGCGGTCGCGCTCGTATAGCTGGACGTCCAGGGCAGATGATCCGTTTATTGGCTAATGACGATAACCGTTATGATGCGCAAGTGTGGATCGATATGGATACCTACCTGCCATTACGTTTTGATACCCTAAATAAAGACAAACAATTGCTTGAACAAACCATGGTTATTGAACTTATTGAGTTAACTGAACCAGCAAATATTTTAATTGAAGCCGCCAAGCAAGAGTGGCCAGCAGTGATGAATCAAGCTGAACGCACTGATGGCAAAAATTGGCAATTTACTTGGTTACCTGAAGGTTTTGACGTGGTTGTTCGCGATCATCATCGTTTAATTGGTATTCATGAACCTGTTGAATATATTGCATTAACTGATGGTTTAGCTAATATTTCAGTGTATGTTGCCCGTGCAGGAGAAAACCCTATGCCTAATGAATTACTTATTCGTAATGGCTTATCAATGGTAGTGGTAAAAGTAGGTACTCTTGAGGTCGTGGCTATTGGTAAGGTGCCTTCAGAAACCTTAGATAAAATTGCTAATAGTTTAGTATTAAAGTAACCCTTGTGCTTTATTGAACCATAAGCCGTGACAAGAGCCTCTTGTATCACGGCTTATGTGTTTTCAGGGCCAGCAGAGCGTTATCAATGATATAGCTTAGTGATAAACTTGCTTAGTCATTGCGCCGCATTATGCTAAAATTACTCCATTATTTATCGGTTGAGTGTGTAAAATGACGAGTAAAATATCCGAATCAACGGCACCGACTATGATGGAAGAAATTGCCCGAGTGGTTGATTATCAACAAGGTTGGGCAACAGTTGAAGTTGAGTTGAAAAGCGCCTGTAATCATTGCGCTAGCAGTGAGAATTGTGGCACATCAACCATTGCAAAAGCTTTTTCTGTTCAAACGCAACGTTTTTCATTGCCAAGTGATAAACCTTGCCATAAGGGTGATTTACTTAAAATAGGCTTACCTGAAAGCGTTATCATTAAAGCGGCTGCATTAGTGTATTTATTGCCGTTACTAGGATTGTTTCTATCTGCATTAGTGGGGCAAATGTTAGCCGCCGGCCTAGGATTGAGTACTAATGGTTTTGCTATGGTTTTTGGTGCATTAGGCGCATTGGTTGCTTGGTTTATTGGTAAACACTTCGCCGCGCAACTTGAAGCACAAGCTACACCCGTTATCATTGCCTATTTGGGGCAAGAAGTGGGCATTATTAGTGCGAGCCACTAGTTATTATTAAGGATAACTTATTAGCCTGTGGTGCATCTTGTACTGCCTGATTGAGTCCGTAAACTCATTAGCCAATGCTTGAAAACAGCATCTTATGGCCAACAATTACACCAAAATAGATACTATTGTTTAATCTGATTGGTATTAACCCCCTAATCAGGTACAATTTGCCACCTCGATTTTCATCATATTTAGTAGTAGTCATTGCAGCATAATGAAACACATTAGAAACTTCTCGATTATTGCCCATATCGACCATGGTAAATCAACTTTATCCGATCGCCTGATCCAGGTATGTGGCGGCTTAACTGACCGTGAAATGGCTGCACAGGTTTTAGATTCAATGGATCTAGAACGTGAGCGTGGCATTACGATTAAAGCCCAAAGTGTCACCTTAGATTACCATGCAAAAGATGGTAACACTTATTTACTCAACTTCATTGATACCCCAGGACACGTAGACTTTTCTTATGAAGTTTCACGTTCTTTGGCAGCATGTGAAGGTGCATTATTAGTGGTTGATGCTGGTCAAGGCGTAGAAGCTCAGACATTAGCAAACTGTTATACTGCACTAGAAATGAATTTGGACGTTGTCCCAGTACTCAACAAAATTGACTTGCCTCAGGCTGAGCCCGATCGTGTCGCTGCAGAGATTGAAGACATCGTTGGTATTGATGCCATGGATGCGGTGCGCTGTTCTGCAAAGACTGGTATCGGTGTTGATTTAGTCCTTGAAGAAATTATTGCAAAAATTCCTCCTCCAGTAGGTGATGAATCTGCGCCTTTACAAGCCTTGATTATTGACTCATGGTTTGACGCTTACCTTGGTGTGGTGTCGTTAGTTCGTATTAAGAATGGTATTCTTAAAAAAGGCGAAAAATTCAAAGTGATGTCCACCGGACAAAACTATAACGCTGACCGTGTTGGTATTTTTACTCCAAAAGAAAAAGACAAAGCAGAGCTTCGAGCCGGTGAAGTGGGTTATGTTATTTCTGGTATTAAAGAAATTCATGGTGCACCAGTTGGCGATACGTTAACTCATGCAAAGCATGGCGCAGACAAACCATTACCCGGTTTTAAGCGAGTTAAGCCTCAGGTTTATGCTGGTGTATTCCCGATTTCGACTGATGAGTATGAAAGTTTCCGCGATGCATTGAACAAGCTTAGCTTAAATGATGCATCCCTGTTTTTTGAACCTGAAACATCTTCAGCGTTAGGCTTTGGTTTCCGCATCGGTTACCTCGGTTTACTGCACATGGAGATTGTTCAGGAGCGCTTAGAGCGTGAATATAATCTCGATTTGATCACTACAGCGCCGACAGTGGTTTACGAAGTTATCATGAATAACGGTGATACTATTTATGTTGATAATCCATCAGGATTACCTGCGCTGAATAACATCCAGGAAATTCGTGAACCGATTGTTGAAGCCAATATTTTAGTGCCTAAAGAATACCTAGGTAACGTGATTACCTTGTGTATTGAAAAGCGTGGTTCGCAAACCAACATGGTGTATCACGGTAATCAAGTGGCCGTGACCTATCATTTGCCTATGGCTGAAGTGGTAATGGACTTCTTTGACCGTCTCAAGTCTACGAGCCGGGGTTATGCTTCATTAGAGTATAACTTTATTCGCTTCGATCCAGCGGACATGGTACGCCTAGACATATTAATCAATGGCGACAGAGTTGATGCACTTGCGATGATTATTCACCGCAGTAACATTCGTCATCGCGGCTTGGCTTTGGTTGAGAAGATGAAAGAATTAATCCCTCGCCAGATGTTCGATATTGCGATTCAGGCTGCTGTTGGCAGTCAGATTATTGCTCGTTCAAGCATTAAAGCATTACGTAAAGATGTGACCGCTAAGTGTTATGGTGGTGACGTTTCACGTAAGAAGAAACTGCTTAACAAGCAGAAAGAAGGTAAAAAACGCATGAAGCAAGTGGGTAACGTTGAGGTGCCACAAGAGGCATTTTTAGCGGTACTGAAGCTAAACGATTAATAATAATTAATCGAGTTTATGTGCAGAATAACGCCGCATATTGCGGCGTTATCGTTATTTTTACTATATATTTTGTAACACTCAACTGGGTGAATGTTTATTCGTTAATCACCATACTGGATTGAGTTATTCTGAGCTTTGCTCAAGCCATATGGATCCAACACACCCAGCAGGAGATAAATCAGTAATGGCAGCCTATTTTTCGCTTATTTTAGTGCTCGTAACCTTGGTCAGCGGTCTTATTTGGTTAATTGATGTGGTTTTTTTCGCGCCTAAACGCCGTGAAAACTTATTAGCAGCACAAGCTAACTCAACCCAGTTAAGCGCAGACGCTATCGATAAAATCATTCGTGAGCCTGTGCTAGTTGAAACGGCGCATTCTATTTTTCCTGTCATCGCCTTTGTCATGATTCTGCGCTCATTTATTTATGAGCCATTTCAAATTCCTTCTGGCTCTATGATGCCGACACTCTTGGTCGGTGACTTTATTTTGGTTGAAAAGTTTAGTTACGGATTACGTGATCCGGTATGGCGCAGTAAGTTGGTTGAAACTGGTGAGCCTGAACGTGGTGACGTATTTGTATTCAAGTATCCTGAAAATCCAAAGATTGACTACATAAAGCGTGTAGTTGGCCTGCCAGGAGACAAGATTTTCTATCGAAATAAGCAGCTTATGATCCAAGAGGCATGTGATAGCCAGGTTGACTGTCCTGCGGCTAAAACGATTGAACATGTCGAAATTAATCGTGGAGAGTTTAGCCATAATGGCGTGCCATTAATTCGTTCGACTGAACAACTTGGCGATGTTAAACACGATATATTAATCGATCCGTCTCGACCTGATTTTAGACAGCACTTTTATCCCCAAGCAGGCCTTCCTGCCGGTGAGTTTGTTGTGCCTAAGGGAATGTATTTTGCCATGGGCGATAATCGTGATAACAGTACCGACAGCCGTTTTTGGGGCTTTGTACCGGAAGAGAATCTTGTAGGTAAAGCCGTAGCAATTTGGATTAGTTTTGAATTTGATCGTCAGCCGAGTGATGTGTTACCTACATGGGTACCAACCGGTGTACGTTTTGATAGAGTAGGTGGAATACATTGATGGAACCCATTAAAAATTTGCCGCGTTTGTGCCGTACTTTAGGTTATGAATTTAATAATATTGAATTACTTATCCAGGCATTAACTCATCGTAGCGCAGCAAATAAACATAATGAGCGTTTAGAGTTTTTAGGTGATTCGATTTTATCGATAGTCATTTCAGATGCCTTATATCATCAGTTTCCAAAGGCAACTGAAGGCGATTTAAGTCGTATGCGTGCGACCTTAGTTAAAGGCGATACGCTGACTATCATCGCCAAAGAATTCAAATTAGGGGATTATTTATATCTCGGCCCTGGAGAACTTAAAAGCGGTGGATTTAGACGCGAATCGATTTTAGCCGATGCAGTAGAAGCTATTATTGGTGCTGTCTACCTCGATGCCGACATTGAAGTGTGCCGTAAGCTATTATTATCATGGTATCGAGAGCGTTTAGCTGAGATAAAGCCGGGTATTAATCAAAAAGATCCCAAGACTATTTTACAAGAATATTTGCAAGGTTTTAAAAAGCCATTGCCCGATTACCAAGTTGTCGCGGTAGAAGGCGAAGCGCATGATCAAACCTTTACTGTAGAATGTAGCATTAGTGAATTAGATAAAGTTGTCACCGGTGTGGCAAGTTCAAGAAGAAAAGCTGAACAGCTTGCCGCTGCTCAGGTATTGGAGTTACTGAATAAATGACCAAGAAAACAGACTTGCCAGCAGGTGATAATCAAGAACCTAGCTTAGATGAACTGCTAGCAAGGATGAACCAAGCAGCGCCTGTCGCCACTGCCAAATACGATGTGACTTATTGTGGCATGGTGGCTATTGTTGGTCGCCCAAATGTGGGTAAATCAACACTTTTGAACAAGTTACTTGGTCAAAAGGTGAGTATTACCTCAAAGAAACCGCAAACGACTCGTCACCGGATCATGGGTATTCATACCGATGGCCCAAGCCAAATTATATTTATTGATACCCCAGGTCTGCACATTGAAGAAAAACGTGCGATTAACCGCCTAATGAATCGTGCAGCTGCCAGTTCTTTAGCTGATGTTGCTATGGTTATTTTTGTGGTTGATGGTATGACATGGACTGCTGATGATGAGATGGTATTACAAAAGCTACAACATCGTAATGATGCTCGTAAAATCATCTTGGCTATCAATAAAGTCGATAATATTAAAGATAAAGAAGCATTATTTCCTTACCTCAATCAATTAGCACAAAAATTTGATTTTGATGAGATTTTGCCAATATCAGCCAGTAAAGGTACTAACGTACAACGCATTTTGGATATGGCGCGCGAGTCGTTACCTGAAGCACCATTTTACTTCCCTGAAGATTATGTGACAGATCGCTCACAACGTTTTATGGCATCTGAAATTGTTCGCGAAAAGCTGATGCGCTTTTTAGGCGACGAGCTTCCATATGATGCGACTGTAGAAATTGAACAGTTTAAAATGATGGAGAATGGCGTTTACCAAATTAATGCGTTAATTTTAGTCGAACGTGAAGGCCAAAAACGCATGGTTATTGGTAATAAAAGGCGAACGTATTCGGACGATTGCGACTCAAGCCAGATTAGATATGGAAACCCTATTTGAGAATAAAGTTTTCCTTGAAGTATGGGTAAAAGTCAAATCAGGTTGGGCTGATGATGAACGTGCATTGAGAAGTTTAGGCTATGGCGATAACTAAATCGATTTTTGCGTTATTGATTATTAGTGTATAGACATGGCCACTATGAAACGTGGCTATGTGCTTCATCATCGACAATTTCGCGAATCGAGCGTGATTGTTAATTTGCTAATTGAGGGCGAAGGGCGCGTTGATGCCATCACTCGAGTTGGCTCGGGTAAACGGTCGATTAAAAGCATATTACAACCTTTTCAACCACTCATAATCCAGTTTAGCACCAAATCTGAGTCCAAAAATTTAGGGTTTAAAAAACATTACCCAAATTGAGTCTGCAGCGCCCGCGATGCCCTTAAGCGGTAATAGTCTTTATTCAGGTTTCTATTTAAATGAATTATTAGTTCGTCTATTGTCCGTGGAGCACCAAGCTGAAGGGATATTTTTAGATTACCACCGCGCATTACTCGCATTAGCTAAACAGTTTTGCTCAAGTCACCTGCGTTATTTCGAAATGGCACTGTTATTAGAGTTAGGTGCGCTGCCTTCTCTTGCCTATGATACACAAGGTGATTTACTCGATAATAATTGTCACTATCGATTTATTGCCCAGAGTGGCTTTATACCTATTTTAACAAGCCAAGAGAGTCATTTTACTCATGGCAAAGGCAGTTTATCGGGGGCCATGTTGCTAGCATTGGCATCGCAAGAGTTACAACCTGAACAGTTTAATCAAGCCAAAGGATTAATGCGTTATTTACTTACGCCATTATTGGGTAATAAACCGTTATTAAGCAGACAGTTATTCACTAAAAAAACGGATTAGTATAATGTTTTTTTAGATTTAATACGTGAACCAAGCACGGTCTAAACCGTATATAAAGCTTGGTAAGCATAAGTCATTATTGTGTCATTTATTACGTTAAGGAGCTCGATGTGAGCGGAATACTATTAGGCATTAACATCGATCATATCGCGACATTGCGCCAAGCTCGCGGTACTCATTACCCCGATCCTGTTCACGCAGCGGCAGTAGCAGAACATGCTGGCGCCGATGGGATCACCATACATTTACGTGAAGATCGTCGCCATATTCAAGACCGCGATGTGTATTTATTGGCAAAAACATTAAAGACCAGAATGAACTTCGAGTTTGCCGTCACTGAAGAAATGATTGCCATTGCTTGTGATATAAAACCAGCCTATGCCTGTTTAGTCCCAGAGAAACGCGAAGAACTCACAACTGAAGGTGGCCTTGATGTTGCTGGTCAGTTAGAGAAGATCCGCTCAGCCGTCACTCGTTTGGCTGCAGAAGGTATTAAAGTGTCATTGTTTATTGATGCCGACAAAACGCAAATTGATGCAGCAGTTTTATCTGGCGCACCTTACATTGAGATCCATACCGGTTGTTATGCTGATGCGATCACTGATGCTGAGCAGGCAGATGAGTTAGCGCGTATTACTGAAATGGCACAATATGCTCACAGTAAAGGTTTAGTGGTTAATGCGGGGCACGGTTTGCATTATCACAATGTTAAGGCCATCGCGGCTATTCCTGAGCTTTATGAGCTTAATATAGGTCATGCTGTGATTGCCAGAGCCGCTATTGATGGTTTAGATACTGCCGTTAGAGATATGAAGCAACTCATGCTTGCAGGCCGTAGAGGCGAGTAATGGCAATTGTTGGTATCGGCACAGATATTGTTGAGATTGCCCGCATCGGTGAGCAAAGACAGCGCCTTGGTGATAGATTAGCCAAAAGAGTACTTACAGAGTCTGAGCTTGCGACTTACTTGCAATCAAAGCAGCCTGAGAGATTTCTAGCGAAACGTTTTGCAGCCAAAGAAGCCGCTGCCAAAGCGTTAGGTACCGGAATAGGCAGAGGAGTGTCGTTTCAACATATTCATATCGATAATGATGCTAACGGTGCGCCTCTAATCCGCTTTACTGATGGTGCATTAGCAAGACTAGAACAGTTAAGCGGTCGCTGTGGGTTTATCAGTATTGCCGATGAACAACATTATGCAGTAGCCACTGTGGTATTAGAAAGTTGATGTCACTACATTAAATGATTTATCAAAGGCGCATTAGCGCCTTTTTTTGTGGTCTTTTAAAATCGGCCTAATTGGAGTAAATTAACAAGATAACAACAATTAAAGAGACTTAAAATGAAATCTGCAGTAGAACAACTTTCAACTTACAAAAGTGTGCATTTAAATCCGCAAAATATTAAAACCCACTTTATTGGCGTTCCGATGATTATTTGGTCAGCATTTTTAATGCTGGGGACCATTCGTTTTGACTGGCAAGATTATCAAATCAGTGTAGCGATGATATTAACAGTGTTGGTGTTGGGCTATTACATGGCGCTTCACATGCGACTGGCGCTTGGTTTAGTGTTATTTATTCTGCCTGTGCTATACACCAGTGAGCAGGTTGTTCATGCTTCACACCCGTTTATTATTGCTATCAGTATTTTTGTTATCGGCTGGGTGATGCAGTTTATTGGCCATCATTATGAAAAGGCTAAGCCTGCTTTTATGGATGATCTTAATCAACTTCTGATAGGGCCATTTTTTTTAATGGCAGAGTTATATTTTATGATGGGTTTAGAAAAAGACTTAGCGGCACAAATCACTCCCATTGCACGTGAAAAGCGCCGAGCATTAGAAGCTAAACTTTCCAACTAATGTGGATGAATTAATGGTCATAAAAAAGGCGCTATTAGCGCCTTTTTTATCGATTGGAGTTTACTCGGTATCTTCAATTAACTCTAAATTAGTCGGTAACACTCTGACAGTCTTAATCATGTTATCCGCCACATCGATGACTTCTATTTGGTAATCAACGATACGCAAACTGGTGTTTACAGCAGGGATATCTTCAAGAAACTCAATGATTAAACCGTTTAATGTTTTAGGACCATCTATGGGTAGGTTCCATTTCATTTCTTTATTCAGGTCTCGAATGTTAATCGTGGCATCAATTAAGAAGCTACCATCTTGCTGAATATTAATGTCTTCACTGGCAGTGGTCATCATTGAGGTGGTGAAATCGCCAACAATTTCTTCCAGAATATCTTCTAATGTCACTAATCCCTGAATATCACCATACTCATCAACAACTAAACCAATACGCTCTTTATTTTGTTGAAAATTAGTCAACTGGACGTTTAGTGGGGTGCCTTCTGGAATGAAGTACAACTCTTTTACTGCGCGTAATAATGACGATTTACTGAATTGCTGTTTTGATTGTAAGCGTAATGCATCACGCAAATGAATGAAGCCAACGGCATCATCAATATTATCGCGATACACCAATACTCTAGTATGAGGACTTTGAACCACGAGCTTATTAATTAATCTGAAATCATCATTAACGTTAATTGCGTAAATATCTGAACGTGAAATCATGATGTCTTCGACTGTGACTTTTTCTAAATCCAAAATTGACAGTAACATTTCTTGGTGACGCTGTGGGATTAAGGCTCCCGCTTCATGAACAACAGTGCGCAACTCTTCTTGGCTTAATGCATCACTTGTTTTGACGGTTTTGATGCCCATCAAGCGTAAAAACAGTGACGTAATTAAATTGATTGCTTTAACAAAAGGCGACAATAAAATTAATAGCCAACCTAATAAAATACTAGATGGGAAGGCAATGCGCTCAGGATGTAAGGCGGCAAATGTTTTAGGAGTAACTTCAGCAAACACTAACACCACAATGGTGAGTACACCAGTAGCAATCGCAACACCCATATCACCAAACAAGCGCATACCAATAATAGTGGCAATGGCTGAGGCAAGGATGTTGACCAGGTTATTACCGATAAGGATAAGCCCAATAAGCCTATCAGGGCGATCGAGTAACTTTAAGGCTCGTATAGCGCCTTTATGGTCATTGGATGCAAGGTGTCGTAAGCGGTATCGGTTGAGGCTCATCATTGCGGTTTCTGAACCCGAAAAATAAGCAGAAATCACGATTAAAACCAAAAGGAAAATAAGGAGTGCGCTGGTAGATATAGCGTCCAAAAAAGGGGCCCCATGAAGTAGTGTGAAATTGGCCTAAAGGCCAAATTGTCATTAATTTAACGGCCATTATTTATTATTGGCCGTTAGAGTCAAGTTATCTCGGTTATTTTTAAATTGTATAGATTAGGCTATACACGTTAAAAATAATTAAAATTAGTTTAATATCAATTCTTTAACAATTCTTGCGCCAAAATATGCAAGTGAAAGTAAACTCGCGCCAGATAAGCTGTAAATCACTGCGGTGCGGATCCTACAGCCGACAGTATATTGTTGCCACAACATAACAGCGTAAACCACCCAAGCGATTATTGATAATATGGCCTTATGCCCTTTACCGTCACCGAACATATCTTCTAAAAAGATAAAGCCGGTTACCAGCGATAAACTCAGTAAAATAAATCCAATAATGATTAGATGATAAAGCTGTTTTTCTACCGTCATTAATGGCGGCATAGCAGGGCTCATCATCATCTGTTTTTTCTTCAGTTTATTCTGGATGAATAACAGTTGAATGGCGTACATAGCCGCTATCATCAATGCGCTGTAGGCCATTAATGATAATACTACATGGGCTAGGAGCTCCGGGTGTATTTCAAAGTGAGTAATAAACTGCGGTGGCACTAACCATAGAAGTGCTACAGAGATAATTGAACAGGCATACACAACGGGTACAACAATGATGACTTTAAGTCGAGGCATTGTGATAGTGAACGTTAATGCAATAATCCAGTTAACCAAGGAGATCACATTAGTTAAACTAAAGTTTTGTCCATCGACGGTAAACACTGCATTCGAAAGCGCAAACCCGTGCATGATGACGGCAATACCAGAAGCCACCATAACGGCCTTACGATTAGGCCCTTCAACATGAAAAAGTCGGCTCGTTACTAAAACCAATGCTAAACAATAAAAAAGCATGGCTGCCGCGGAAAAAATAACCATTTAGAATCAACCTATCTTAGTCGTTAATGCTGAAAAAACTGCGCCTGAGTAATGAACAATACTATTAAAGCATGACCTTTTCATTATTTGTATTAGATTAACATGATCACGGCCTAACATGGCAGTGACCTAAGACCCAAAATTTAACAGTTTCATCGCGTTTTCGATAATTATTTTGTACAAAATTGGCTAGTGTTTGAGTTCTTCTCGTTGCAAGTATCGTAATTTAGAGTGGCTTGGGTATAATGGGCGCAATTATTGTTATGCTTAAAAGAGCCGCTCAATGTTTGAGAATTTATCTGACAGACTGTCACGCACACTAAAAAATATTAGTGGCCGTGGTCGCTTAACAGAAGACAACATTAAAGAAACTCTGCGTGAAGTGCGTATGGCGCTGCTTGAGGCGGATGTCGCTTTACCTGTTGTTAGAGACTTCGTTAACAGCGTAAAAGAACGCGCTGTGGGTCAAGAGGTGTCAAAAAGCTTAAGCCCAGGGCAAGCTTTTATCAAAATTGTTCAAAACGAACTTGAAAAAGCCATGGGCGAGGCGAATGAAGCCCTCGATCTCGCGGCCATTCCTCCAGCTGTAATCATGATGGCGGGTCTTCAAGGCGCAGGTAAAACGACCTCGGTTGCCAAATTAGGTAAGTTTTTACGCACACGCCATAAAAAATCGGTACTTGTGGTTAGTGCGGATGTTTATCGTCCTGCGGCAATCAAACAACTTGAAACATTAGCTACTGAAGTCGACGTTGAATTTTTTCCGTCTGATGTGAGCCAAAAGCCAGTTGATATTGCTAAAGCAGCAATCACTTATGCAAAATTAAAATTCATTGATGTGGTCATTGTCGATACAGCAGGTCGTCTGCATGTTGATGAAGCCATGATGGATGAAATCAAGCAGCTGCATGCTACTGTAAACCCAATCGAGACATTATTTGTCGTCGATGCCATGACAGGGCAAGATGCGGCCAACACGGCTAAAGCATTTAATGAAGCTTTACCTTTAACGGGGGTTATCTTAACTAAAGTTGATGGTGATGCTCGCGGTGGTGCTGCTTTATCTATCCGCAGTATTACCGGTAAGCCGATTAAGTTTTTAGGTGTTGGTGAAAAAACCGATGCATTAGAGCCTTTCCACCCAGACCGAATTGCTTCGCGTATTCTCGGTATGGGTGACGTATTGTCATTAATTGAAGAAGTTGAACGCGGTGTCGATAAAGACAAAGCGATGAAACTGGCTTCAAAAGTAAAATCAGGTGGCAGTTTCGACCTAGAAGATTTTCGTGAGCAATTACAGCAAATGAAAAACATGGGTGGAATGATGAACATGCTTGAGAAGCTTCCTGGTGTGGGTCAATTACCACCAGAAGCATTAGCTCAGGTTCAAGACGGTAAGATGACTGGACAAATGGAAGCCATCATTAATTCGATGACCGCCAAAGAGCGTAAAAACCCAGATTTGATTAAAGGGTCGCGTAAACGTAGAATCGCTGGCGGTTCTGGGACTCAAATTCAAGATGTAAACCGCTTATTAAAGCAATTTACCCAAATGCAGAAAATGATGAAAAAGATGTCTGCAAAAGGTGGAATGAAGAAGATGATGCGTGGAATGGGTGGAATGTTACCGCCTGGAATGAAGTTTCCGGGCCGATAATATAAGCATCTTTCGAGTGCTAAATTAGTTAATTTTAAATTCAATCAGTTGGTTAGGTTATATTTTTGACTTTATTACAACAAAACGGGTGAGCTAAAAATCATCAGTTTTGGTTGCATTAGTTCAAAAGTCAGGTAAAATCTTCCGGCTTTCTTTCTGGGACTCTTTGCGAACACGGAGTTCCAGTTTTTATTTTTGCTTCTAGCAAATCATTAGAGGAATAAAACGCATGGTTACCATTCGTTTAGCTCGTGGCGGCGCAAAAAAGCGTCCATTTTACAATATCGTTGTTGCTGATAGCCGCAATGCTCGTGACGGTCGTTTCATCGAACGTGTAGGTTTTTTCAATCCATTGGCTCGTGGCCAAGAAGAAACATTACGTTTAGATCTTGATCGTGTTGAGCACTGGGTTGCTACTGGCGCTGCAACATCTGACCGTGTTGCAAAACTGATCAAAGACGCGCGTAAAGCTGTTGCTTAATTGCGTATAAGGTATAGATAGATGAGTAGTAACCAAGAGCTAGTTGTACTGGGAAAGTTAGGCTCCAGTCATGGTATTAAAGGTTGGCTAAAAATCACTTCCTATACCGATTCTGTTGAAGGTATTTTCGATTATTCGCCTTGGCTTATAAAAGAACAAGGCGTTTGGCGTGAAGTTAAGGTTGCTCAGTGGCGTTTTCAAGGTAAAGCTGTTGTGGCTGAACTTGAGGGTGTTGCTACCAGAGAAGATGCGCAAATGCTCACAAATTGTGAGATTGCTATCAAGTCTGAGCAAATGAAAGAATTGGATGACAGTGAATTCTATCATCGTGATCTTATCGGCTGCGAAGTGACCAATATAAACGGCTATAACATGGGTATTGTTGAACAGATCGTGGAAACAGGGTCAAACGATGTACTACTAGTTAAAGCTAATGCCAAAGATGCCTTCGGCAAAGCGGAACGTATGATCCCCTTTGTCCCTGAGCAGTTCATCAAACAGGTGGATTTGCAAGGGAAACAGATTTTAGTGGATTGGGATCCTGACTTCTAAGTCGAGGTACAACATATGTGGTTAGGGGTAATAACCCTGTTTCCAGAGATGTTTCGTGCTGTTACAGACTTTGGGGTTACGGGTCGAGCCGTGAAAAACGGCCTGCTTGAGTTGCAAACGTGGAATCCTCGTGATTTCACCCATGATAAACACAATACTGTAGACGATCGCCCTTATGGTGGTGGACCAGGTATGTTGATGATGGTGCAACCTTTGCGTGATGCTATCCATGCGGCAAAAGCTGCTGCAGGTGATAGGGCAAAAGTGATTTATCTGTCTCCTCAGGGACGCAAGCTGGATCAGCAAGGCGTTACTGAGTTAGCTAAATCAGAGAGTTTGATTTTAGTGTGTGGTCGATACGAAGGTGTTGATGAGCGCATTATTCAAACTGAAGTAGATGAAGAATGGTCTATCGGTGATTACGTACTTTCGGGTGGCGAGTTACCGGCAATGACATTAATCGATTCAGTGGCTCGTTTAGTACCTGGTGTACTTGGCAAGCAAGCGTCAGCAGAGCAAGATTCTTTCTCTGATGGCCTACTGGATTGTCCTCATTATACTCGCCCTGAACAATTGGATGGTCTTGACGTACCCGCAGTGCTGTTAAGCGGTGACCACGAAAAAATTAGACTCTGGCGTTTACAACAAAGTATCGGAAGAACTTTTTTGAGACGGCCAGAATTATTTGAAAATCTAGCTCTGACTGACGAACAATCGACTTTATTAGCGCAGTTCGTGAATGAAACGGACAAGTCCGCATAGTCAACGCTCAGTTATTACTAGGATGGAGTAATTATGAACAACATCATTAAAATGCTCAACGATGAGCAAATGAAAACAGATGTACCTGATTTTGGTGCTGGTGATACAGTAGTAGTTCAAGTACGTGTTAAAGAAGGTGAAAAAGAGCGTCTTCAGGCTTTTGAAGGTTTGGTCATCGCTAAGCGTAACCGTGGTCTGCATTCAGCATTCACAGTACGTAAAATCTCTAATGGTGAAGGTGTTGAGCGTGCTTTCCAGACGCATAGCCCGTTAATTGCTAGCATCGAAGTTAAGCGTCGCGGTCGTGTACGTCGTGCTAAACTGTACTATTTACGTGAGCGTTCAGGTAAGTCTGCACGTATCCGTGAAAAATTGGCAACTAAGTAATAGTTACCGATACAGAATAAAGATGCAGTGTTCGCACAACAACCCGCCGAAAGGCGGGTTTTTGTTTGTAGCGCTTTAAAAAAGTAAAGATCAAAAACAGTTCCGGGTTAGCGATAAGAGTGACCTAACCATAATAAGATATAAGCGGATCCCGTAATTAATGTCGTTTAGATGTATCGTTTTGTATAAAAAATCATCGATTAAATGATTTTTAACTTTTTGTATAAATAACCCTTGCCCTAATGCCATGGCACAGGCATAGTTGCTTTTAACTTGTAATGGTGTAGCGTTACAGTGTTACTGAGTTTAGCCATCAGATATCTAGAATATTAATCTATTAGTGACCTTAGGTCTGTCGTCAAAAGAGAGTGATAAGTATGCAACAAGATACCATTAATAATGTGCACATTAGTTCAGAGCAAGTGCTAGTCACTCCTGCAGAGTTAAAGCAAGAACTACCATTATCAACTCATGCTTATCAATATATCCTTAATGCACGCAAGCAAGTATCAGATATTGTTCATAAACGGGATAATCGCGTGCTTGTGGTCACTGGACCTTGTTCTATTCATGATATTGCAGCAGCAAAAGAGTATGCATTAAAACTTAAAAAGTTACATGATGAGCTCAGCGATGACTTTTACATTTTAATGCGAGTTTATTTCGAAAAGCCTCGTACAACAGTGGGCTGGAAGGGCTTAATTAACGATCCTGACATGGATGAGTCATTTGATGTAGAGAAAGGTCTTAGAATGGCTCGTGAGCTGATGATTTGGCTTGCTGAGCTTGAACTACCCATTGCTACTGAGGCACTTGATCCGATAAGCCCACAGTATATGTCTGAGTTAGTTACTTGGTCAGCTATTGGCGCAAGAACCACTGAATCTCAGACTCATCGTGAAATGGCTTCAGGTCTATCAATGCCTGTTGGTTTTAAAAATGGTACCGATGGCAAATTGGAGGTGGCTATTAATGCACTTAAATCTGCTGCTAGTAGTCATCGCTTTATGGGGATTAACCAAGAGGGCCAAGTGTCATTACTACAAACTGCTGGTAACCCTGATGGTCATATTATTTTACGTGGTGGCTTATCTCCTAATTATGACGCGCACAGTGTTGCTGAAAGTGAGGCTCAAATTCATAAAGCCAAGCTCAGTGCTCGGTTAGTTATTGACTGTAGTCACGGTAATTCATCAAAAGATCATTTACGTCAAAAAAACGTTTGTGAAGATGTATTTAATCAAATTGAAGCGGGTAATAAATCTATCATCGGTGTTATGCTTGAAAGTAACCTCAATCAAGGTAATCAGAGTTCAGATAAACCCTTAGCAGAGCTAAAATATGGTGTTTCTGTTACTGACGCCTGCATTGACTGGGAAACCACTGAAACTATTTTAAGACAAGGCGCTAACCAGTTGTCTGTAGTGTTACCAACACGTTTTGATTCGCTGCAGGTCGTCAACGGTTAATGGATAAACAGATGAATGAAAAAACCACAGCAGGCCTAGAGCATCTTCGTGATTTAATTGATGGCGTTGATCAACAATTACTGCATTTATTACGTAAACGCCTTGATTTAGTTGCACAAGTTGGCGCAGTAAAACATGCCGCTGGTGTGCCTATTTATGCTCCACAACGTGAAGCCTCCATGTTAGCAAAGCGGCGAAATGAAGCGCAAAGCATGAACATTTCACCACAGTTAATTGAAGATATACGGCTTATG